>NZ_JBHIMJ010000006.1:0-1281 GCF_042194035.1 Bartonella sp. OC16QHHD
GTACCACCACGAGTTCTTTGATCTTTTGAAAAGTTTCCATTGTTTCCACCATTGTTGTTCGTGTTTTTCGTTTTCTCTAAATCATCAACCGCCTTGCGTACCCAGTTACGCCATGTTGCTTGCCAATCGGTTTTGGTTGCATTTGCTCCGGCTTTTGAACGCCAATAATCTCGAAACTTTGCGATTTCGACTTTCACACGCTCTGCCGGCAAGCCCTCTTCGATTGCAAAATCGTAATCGGGTTCAAAATCCGCAGGCAATCGACAGCCGCGATTAGCTTGCGCTCGTTTTGCTTTTTTGGGAACGTTCTCTTGCTCGTGAATGGAAGGTTGGTTGGTTTGCTCTGATTGGCTTTCAACATCACACTCGATTGGCTCGTCAACTAAATCGATTGTTTCTAAATCTTCAAAATCAATTTCTTTTTTTAATAAAACGTTAGTTTTATTTTTTTTATATATATTGTTATTGTACCCTCTTGAAGACATCTTGAAGAATCTTCTTGATTTTTATGTTTCCTCGTATTGGCGGCTTTTGCTGCTCTTTCTGCAAACTTATTTAAAGTTTCGTCTGAATTTTTTAATTCTTCTTCAACATCTGGACACCACAAATGACCATCTTCTGAAAGAACAATATGTCCAGATCTAAATAAGTAATCTAATGCCTTCTGAAATCTTTTTACTGAACAACACGTAAAATGAGATAATATTTGCGCATCATTTACAAGAGGCTCTCTAGTGCGCAACATTTGCAATCGCAATCGCATATAAACATTGCCTTCAATTGCGGGTAAACAAGCAAGATCAAGAAGCCACTTGTCTGCAAAAAGCCTCGTCCATGGCAACTTAGTTGACATACTTCACCTCCCTCTTCATTATTATTATTGCAAGTGAAATTATCTAGCTCTTCAGTGAAGTTATTGAGTTCTTCTTCAACATCGAGATTCCATAAACGACCATCTGCTAAACGAATAATATATCCTTCTTCTAGCAAAACATTCAAAGCTGTCTCAAATTTCTTTACTGAATAACCAGTGTAATGAGACAAAACTTTAATGTTACAAAAAAGAGGTTCACCAGTACGAAGCATGCGAAACCGCAATCTCATATAGATATTACCTTCTACAGGAGGTAAATAATCGACAACTACTGCCCACCTATCTGCAAAAAGCCTCGTCCACGGTAATTTAGTTGACATATTTTACCTCCTTTTCTTTATTATTATTAAAGGCAAAATTATCTAGCTCTTCACTGAGGTTATTGAGTTCTTCTTCAACGCGCGTAT
>NZ_JBHIMJ010000086.1:0-2758 GCF_042194035.1 Bartonella sp. OC16QHHD
TGCTATCAAGACCATTATGGTTATGAGTTTTGGAGGTGCTTTTTACGCCCCCCTTTACATATTTTTCAATAAAAAATAAAATTTTATTATATTTCAATATGTTAACTTTTATCAAGTTTCCCAAAAAAACAACCTATATCAAAATACAACCTGTAAACTCAACTAATGCTATATGTTTTGTAGGGATTTTGGGGGTTTGAGAAACCTTCAAAACCTATAAGTAATATAAGAAAATGAATATACATAACTCTCTTTAAACAAAGCTTCTGATAACAATAAAGCACTCATTTTAGATTACGGTTTAATCTTTTAAAGGCAATGTAAAAGAAGCGTATTCACTTTAAGATGGGATTTCTTAAAAGTCTTAAAGCAATTCAAATAAGAGTATTTAAAAGTGCAAATGATTTCTTTTTAGAATAACGCATACAAATACTCCTTTTAAAGATTGTATGTAAGCAATTTATAAAGAGGGTATAGAACCTATAGGTTATAAGACCTTATACCCCTTTGTGAGGTTAACATGCCTATCATCTGAGCATGCCAAATCTATTCAGTTTCTCTCATTTCTAATTTTGGTAGTTTTTTTACGATTTTCATTGTTTCTAAACTTACGGTAATAACTCTTTGAAACAACTCTAGAGGGTAGGCAGGGTTGCCAATGGTTTCAACAGCATAGCGATTGGCATCATTGACAATGCCACTCTTTTTATCAGTCTTTACACATTGACGCCCCATAACCCATTCAAGAGCAGGTTTGCCATTGACGATATACTTATAAGCTTCAAGAGGGATATCTGTTATTGTGATATTGCTATTATAAAAAACAGTCGATTTATCCTTTTCCTTACTATTCTTAATTTTTGCGAATTTCATTTCAGTTACATAATAGAATTTTTCGGGATTAGAGATCTCTGTCTGTTTTGGATTACCCTTTTTAAAGGTCACGGGATAAGGCTCTACAGTTTCATAATTCACGTGCAAATGCCCTAGTTCACGTCCTTCTGTTACAAATTTCCAAAAATCATCAGCACTCTTTACACACGGGATACGAGGCAATTCTTTAGAGAGGTTATCAGCATAACGGGCACGATAATCTTCCGAATGAAGTATACCGTAAACATAATAGAATAGATCATCCTTAGTGATTTTTTCATTAGGATAAGCTGCTTTAAAATGTGCTAGACCTTCATCAGTAATGGCATCACGCCTCTGTAAATTAGCTGTTGCGTTTGCTTCTGTAGAGTTTGTAAATAAATGGGATTGGTTATTATCTTTATCCTCTAAAGATTCAATATCCTCATAAAGATACCTTGGAAAGCATTGGCTACCACCATCTATCATATTAAGATCAGGTATATTATTAGTCATAAGTACAGAAAAATCACTTCGTGAACCTGTACCAGTAACTTGTATTATTCTATTTTCAATCGCTCGTCCTATCGGAAATATATGCGGCATTTTATAAACCATTTCATTAAAGGCGCGATTATAATAGAGCCATTGTTTCGTAAAAGGACGATAAAGGCTTTGAATAAGGCATCTATCTTCAAGTTCAAAGATTTTTCCTCTTATTAATTCTTGTTTAAGAGCGCGACTCCAACTTATTTTTCTTTCATCAGCATTAACAAAATTGTCTACAGTTTTAGTACGTGTTTTACCGTCATTATGTGTATAAGCACCATTAAAATGCTCCACTTCACTATTGTAAAAAGTAATCATATTACTCATATTCTTCGCGAGAGTTTCACGACTTGAATTGTATGCCCAAGCATCACGATTAGTCTGTATACCACACGAAAAAGTCTCAAAGAGCTTTTTATCATGCCCTTTTTTAATACCTAGAGCTAGGAATGTCTTGAAACTGTCATCGCGTTGACCAAGCCAATCACCATGTTTATCTGGTGTAATCGTTTGCCAACCTAATTTATCCGTAATATCATCAATGCTCTCAAGGGACTTAATGATCGTAAGCTTTTCTTTTATCTTGAGATAATCTCCAATATCATGGAAATATATTTTCCCCTGTTGTTTGGATTCCGGATTTTTTACGAGAATAGATATAGCAATCGGAGCACGAGAACCTTCACCAAAAATCCCACCACCTTCTTTTTTACGTTGTTCTCCAGAGGTTCGTGCATTCCCCCGTAAATGGAAAATGTAAAGGCTGCTAAATTCCTTAACAAGGCATTTTCGTAAACCGTTCAGAGAATGTCCAGTGATAAAGCCCGCATTTGTAACAAAACCAATAACACCACAGTCTTTTATACGGTCACTAGCCCAGCGAATAGCACGAATATAACTGTCATAAAGTGCTTGCATATTGATTGATTCAGATTGAGCAGCATAAGTTTCACCAATACGTTTATCTAATATCGGATAAGGAGTATTTTTTGCATTATCATTAGCACTTTTTTGTCCTATAGAATAAGGGGGGTTACCAAAGATAACTTCGATATCTAGTTTCTTTTGATGTTCCAAATATTCACTATTTTCTTTAAATAATTCCTGTAGCAAGTTCTTCTCTTCAAGCATCCGAAACGTATCAGCCAAACCAATATGCTTGAAAGGAATATACTCACCTTTCATCAAACTATGATAAGTCGATTCAATATTAATCGCTGCTATGTAATAAGCCAGTAAAACAATCTCATTGGCATGGATATCATGACGGAACTTATATTCCATATCCTCTGGTTTTATGAGCTTTGATTGTAAAAGCCTTGTGATAAAGGTCCCCGTTCCAGTGAAAGGGTCAAGA
>NZ_JBHIMJ010000024.1:0-1171 GCF_042194035.1 Bartonella sp. OC16QHHD
TTCTTGTTCTTGCTTAACAAGGATACTATCTCTTACATCAGCAATTTCATTATTTGTTGCAAATAACTGTGAACCATTCACTGCTTGTTGTGAAGTCTCAGTGAGTGCCGCAGCCTTAACTTTCTTTATCTCTTTACCTCCAGCATCAATGCCCGCGGTCGTTATTTTCGGTCCATCAGTAATTACCAGACCTGTTGCATCTAAGGTATTCGTCCCTGCTTTTAAGCTCGTTAATACAACATCTTTAGCTAAATCAAATTTTACATTATTATCCTTATCGCCTTTTGTAATGTTAAGATTGGTACTGCCAGTAGAAAAATCTACTCCACTATCCATAATGACTGTTTTAGCATTTTTACCGTCAACAGACAGTTTCCAACCATTTTGTCTTACGACCCTTTCTAAGTCTTTTAATTGTATAACATTCACTGCATCTGCATCTTCACTACCAGCCGCTACACCTGTAATTTGTCGTGTTTTGCCAGCATCAACATCACCAACACTAACAGCACCTGACGTAGATTTCCAATAAGATACCTCATTCGTTGCAGGTCCCTGCAGCATAGANTCTAGTATGGCTTCCTATTGCAACACTCCCTTCCACCATCCCCAAAGCGTCGTGACCTAGCCCGATACTATCCAACGCCTGCGCTTTTGAATAGTAACCGATAGAAATGCCATTGTTAGCATTATCCCATACCGATGAACGCTGACCAATACCAATCCCATTTTCTCCTCGGACTTTAGCAACACGCCCTACGGCAATTGAATGATTACTCTTCGCAGTTGTATAATCATCTGGATATTTATCTGTAATATCATCAGAACCTATTGCGATACTATGCAGACCCAAAGAGTGCGCCGAGCGCCCTATAGAAATACTATTCAAACCTGTCGCCTCTGAACTATACCCCAAAACGATAGCATTTTTTTCTGTCGCCTTTGTAGAGGGACCTATAGCAACAGTATTGTCAGCGAATGCTTGTGCAGTAACACCAATAGCAATTCCCTGATAATTCTTAGCTTCAGATGATAAACCGATAGCTATTGTTCTTTCAGCTGACGCACGTGCAGCGACGTAAGAACAGTTTTTGCCTTTACCACAGTCATATGTTTGCTTATTGCCTATCGCAATAGACGACACAGAGGGCGCACTCGCCGCCTCACCCAA
>NZ_JBHIMJ010000035.1:0-60480 GCF_042194035.1 Bartonella sp. OC16QHHD
GAGGTCTTCCCATGATCAACGTGACCAATCGTACCAATATTAACATGCGGTTTTGTTCGTTCAAACTTGCTCTTCGCCATTGCTATTAATCTCTTGTTTTATTCCCTAATTTTTATTAGCACCTAGGGACAGTTCTGCAAAACTTAAGTCTGACCAGACTGTAAACAGCCCAATCACCACAACTCTTAGACGGAAAACCCCACCAAATCTATAAATGGAATATCCTCCATCATACCTATTTGCCCAATCATCAACAACCATTTGGAGCGGGTAGCGGGAATCGAACCCGCATATTCAGCTTGGAAGGCTGCTGCTCTACCATTGAGCTATACCCGCATGACCCACGTACTAACTCTCCTTCGATGAATGGTGGAGGGGGTTGGATTCGAACCAACGTAGCATACGCAACGGATTTACAGTCCGCCCCCTTTAACCACTCGGGCACCCCTCCATTACACCGATAAAGTCGCGCAATGAGACATCACGACAACCATCTTGAATACCCATTCAATTCAATCTGATTGCGAAGTGGTTATGACGATTACTATTGTATCTGTCAACAGAATAAATACAATTCTGTACAAATTTCCTGCTCATAATTTTAAATTATAGATTTTTTCTCTCTATTTTTCTTATTAACACGTTATAAAGAAGCTATGAAAGAAAAAACATCACAAAATTCTCATTATGCTCGTTTGCGTCGCCGATATCGCGATACAAAAGGCTCTCCTTCTCGATCTTTTACACACCCAAAGAAGAAAGCTGCTTCTTTACAGCAAGAGATCATCCATCTTTATGGCATTCATTCTGTTCAGGCTGCTTTAGAAAACCCAAAAAGAATTTTAAAATGTCTTTACGTTACACAAAATGCCTTAAAACGATTAAATATATCCGAATCAGATTATCCTTGCTCTGTTACATTATGCACCCCCAAATATCTTGATTCGCTTGTTGGAAGTGAGGCTGTTCATCAAGGTATTGTTTTGGAAACTCTCCCCCTCAAACCATGCAAACTGTCGGAACTAACCAATACTGATCTGGTCATTGTCATGGATCAAATTACCGATCCACATAATGTTGGTGCTATTATGCGCTCTGCAGTTGCATTGAAAGCTAAAGCACTTATTACAACTTGCCGTCACTCTCCCCACGAAAGCGGTGTTCTTGCGAAAGCGGCATCTGGAGCTCTGGAAATGATTCATTATATTACCGTACGAAACCTTGCTGAAGCTCTTCAAGAACTTCATCAAACAGGTTTTACAAGCTTTGGTCTCGATTCAGAAGGTGACCAACCTCTAGAAACAGCATTAACAGGGAATAAAATTGCTCTTGTTTTAGGAGCAGAAGGTAAAGGTTTACGTAAAAAAACACGCGAAACCGTTTGCGCTTTAACACGCCTTGACATGCCTGGAAATATTAAATCATTAAATGTTTCAAATGCAGCAACAATAGCTCTTTATGTGGCACATCAATATCTTAGATTCTAGTTTTTAATTTTTTGTGAAACATCAAAAAAACCAACCAACAAAAAACCCGCAAAAAACCCGCCAATATGAACTTCCCATGCTATTGAGATGCCATTTTCTTCAAACAAAATAGAAGAAATACCTATGATCAAATCAGTCGTCAGCCATACACTCATATAAACAAGAACCCCCTTAGAACACAGAGCTTTTTTGACAGATAATAAAGATCCCAAAAGTTTTTCGTTCTGCACATTGACAGCTAGATTACCACTAGGAAAACCGTAACGTGCAATAGCCCCCATCATTCCAGATACGGCACCTGACGCCCCAATAAGTGATATGGTACTTTCTTGATGAAATGTAAAATAAGTCAAAACAGAAATAACTGCCGTTAACACCCAAAAAATTAAAAAACGTAAAACACCAAAATGCCTTGCTAAAGGAGAGCCGAAAACCAAAAGCCAAACCATATTAAGAGCAACATGTTTAAAACTACTATGCATAAATGAATAACTCACCATGGTATAACAAAATGCTACAGGATCCCTCTTAAACAATGCTGGTATAAATGAAAAAAACTCAA
The DNA here is from genome assembly GCF_042194035.1 of Bartonella sp. OC16QHHD. Lineage (NCBI taxonomy): Bacteria > Pseudomonadati > Pseudomonadota > Alphaproteobacteria > Hyphomicrobiales > Bartonellaceae > Bartonella > Bartonella sp. OC16QHHD. The sequence continues at coordinate 2,050 of NZ_JBHIMJ010000035.1, forward strand.
GGCTTTCAACATAAACCTGATGAGAAAAAAAATACTGAGAAATGCAATAAAGACAAAAACAAAATGCTATCAAAACAACTATAATAAATGGAACATTCAATAAGGGTTCTTTAGGTTGTTTCGGCAATCGGGAAACATCATTATGTTGGTGACTAGAAACTTTCATTGTATAAAATCTCGTATTTTTTAGAAAATGGGTTATTCTTTATACAAAATAAATATACCATTCCCAGTGATGCAGAATCTTCTCAACGCCTCTTCGAAGCCCTTTTTTAAATTTTCAATAGCTCTACATGAAAACACGTGTATTTTATACAAAAGATTTTAAAAAGCATGGATATCAAGAATATGATTTACAAACTTAGCGGTATCCTGCTTACTTAAATGTGAAGTTACCATGCAATATACAAGAATTTACGAATAGACAAACTCACTTATGAGGTGGTGTATAATAAAAATATATAAACATTATTTTCTTACTAGAAATATATTGATTATTGCATTCTTTAACCAAGCTATACTTCGATTGATAAACTTTAAAGAATCTTAAATCTCAATTTTTCCATTAATATGTCCTGCATTGCTTCTACGCTTTGAACGAAAAACGACATCTCTATGAGAAAAAATACCAATACAGCGTTCTCTAGATATACTAATTGGTGTTTCATGATGAATTACTTACTTGATAGTCTGTTTCCTTCATACATGCAAAAGCGTCAGTTCATCTCTTTAACAAATATAAACAAGCCTTTCATTTCAACCTTTAACAGATATAATTCAAGAACTGTCTCTTATGAAGCACTGAAAAAATATGTTGATTCTAATGATGCATCTTTGAATTTAAACAGTTCATGACGGAATTTTTTATTCCTTTCTTAGACAGTCTTATTGATACATCCGCCACTTGTAACGTGCAAGAGAATAGTCCGGATTAATTCAATATAAAAAATTTAAATGAGGCAATCATAGGAATTTGAACCTTCCTATTAAGTTGCAAAATGATAAAGGACCATTATAAACCAATGAATTATAAATAGATAACACACTAATTATTGAAGAGGACGATCTTGAGAATTCTGTTTGCAATCTTTTAACCACACATCATAAATAGGATGCTCAACAGCGTTCAAACCAGGACTATCTGCAAACATCCATCCTGTAAAAATACGCCGTATTTTTTTATCTAATGTTACTTCATTGACTTCAATAAAACCAGTTGTACGCGTGGGTTCATCTTTAGAGCTCGTATAACACGCACGTGGTGTTACCTGTAATGCGCCGTACTGATAAATTTCACCAAGAGTAACTTCAAAACGTGTAGTCCGTCCTGTGATTTTGTCAAGACCTGCAAAAACAGCAATTCCATTGCTAATACGCTCAGCCCGCACCCCATTATTTAAGGATAAAAACACTAAAATTCCCATAAAAAAAATATAAAAAAAATGCCTCACCCCTAACAATAAAAAAAATCTCATCATATCAAAATCAATCGCACCTTAAAAAATAATTCTTTTCATAACATAGAGTCAAATAAGACAAAAATACACACGCACATTAAAACATGTTATTTTTTAGGTGACCACGCATCATAATCTTCATGCACACAAGAACGCTCTCCATTGGAGGTGATAGCCCCCTTTGGTCGATAGCCCTCACTTGTTCCTGTCATATTTGCAACATGAGGCTTTTCCCATTCATAAGGATGATAATCCTCTTGTGTTGGTGGACACTCACAGCGATGATGAATCCAGCCGTGCCAACCTGGTGGAATAGTAGAGGCCTCAGAATAGTCTTTATAGATAACCCAACGGTGCGGATAACCATCCTTATGAAGTCCTCCTTCATAATATATATTTCCAAATTGATCTTCCCCTATCCGCTTACCTTTGCGCCATGTGAAAAAACGCGTACCAATGGTATTGCCATTCCACCATGTGAAGATTTGCTTAAAAAAACGAGCCATCTGCTATTCCATTCATTTAGTGCGTTCATGAAATTAATCGTTGGAATAAAATTATTAACGATTGAAATTATCGAAAAAGTTACTAGTAAATTCAACTACAATTCCAATTGATAGGTTAACGTACTATCCTTTAATTTCAAGAAGATATCATATGTATGGCTTCTTCTCCACCCCATAAAATTTAATCTATGCCAAGTTTCATCTTAACCAATTCATTAACAGCTTGGGGATTTGCCTTACCACCTGTTGCTTTCATTACCTGTCCAACAAACCAACCAGCTAAAGCAGGTTTGTGCTTTGCTTGCGCAACTTTATCAGAATTATTGGCAACGATCTCATCAACAGCTCTTTCAATAGCCTTTGTATCCGTTACCTGCTTCATATTTCGTTCTTCTACAATTTGGCGTGCATCTCCCCCCTCATTCCAAATAATCTCAAAAAGATCTTTGGCAATTTTTCCAGAAATAACTCCTTCTTTTATAAGATCAATAATGCTTCCCAATTGATTTGGCGATACTGGTGACTCTTCAATCTCACGATTATCTTTATTTAAAGCCCCTAAAAGGTCGTTAATCACCCAATTGGCAACTATTTTTCCATCACGCCCACGCGCTACTTCTTCAAAATAATCAGCAATAGCCTTTTCTGTCACAAGAATGGAAGCATCATACACTGTCAATCCCATTTCTTTAACAAAACGTGCTTTTATAGCGTCAGGCAACTCTGGTAAGTCTGCTGCCAAAGCATCCACAAATGCTTGATCAAATTCTAACGGTAAAAGATCAGGATCAGGAAAATAACGATAGTCATGCGCTTCTTCCTTTGAGCGCATAGAGCGCGTTTCACCTTTAGCGGCATCAAAAAGCCGAGTCTCTTGATCTATGACGCCTCCATCTTCTAAAATTGCAATCTGACGACGCGCTTCATATTCAATTGCTTGACCAATAAAGCGAATAGAATTAACGTTTTTAATTTCACAGCGCGTTCCAAAATCTTCACCAGGACGACGAACAGATACATTGACATCTGCACGCATAGAACCTTCATCCATATTGCCATCGCAAGTGCCCAAATAACGAACAATCGTACGCAATTTTGTCATATAGGCTTTGGCTTCATCTGATGAGCGCATATCAGGCTTGGAAACAATTTCCATAAGAGCAACACCAGAACGATTCAGATCTACAAAAGACATTGTTGGATGTTGATCGTGCATCGATTTTCCAGCATCCTGTTCAAGATGCAACCTCTCAATTCCCACTTCAATATCCTCAAATTGTCCATTCGAATCCGGACCAACAGATATAATAATCTTTCCCTCTCCTACAATGGGATAGCGAAATTGAGAAATCTGATACCCCTGCGGTAAATCTGGATAAAAATAGTTTTTGCGATCAAAAACAGATTTTAAATTAATATGCGCCTTTAATCCTAACCCCATTCGAACCGCTTGACGAACACATTCTTGATTAAGAACAGGCAACATACCTGGCATGGCTGCATCAATAAGTGATACATGATTGTTCGGCTCTGCACCAAATTTGGTTGATGCTCCTGAAAAAAGTTTCGAATTTGATATGATTTGCGCATGAACTTCCATGCCAATGATGACTTCCCAATCACCTGTAACTCCAGAAATAAAACGCTTAGAATCAGGAGTACGCGTATCAATGATGCTCATTGCCAATCCACTACCAATATTTTAAAATTCACTCATGGCTTATCTAAAACCATTCTCTCAGTGCAATCCTAGGATATAAATCTTACAACACAAGCCCGATTTTATCGGGCTTGTGTTGTTTGCATAAATATTAAGCTTTTTTAGGAGCCTTTTTCTTAGCTGGTTTTTTCTCTGTAGACGTTTCTTTCACTGCAGACTTTTTCTTTGCCGGCTTTTCTTCAGGGACATCTGATTCGTCATATTCTTTCATCAACTCTTCAACCGTCACTTCTTTATCTGTGACTTTTATCTGTGCTAATAAATGATCAATGACCTTTTCTTCAAAAATCGGAGCACGTAGATTTTCAACAGCTTCCGGAGTCTTACGGAAAAAATCCATAATCTCTTTCTCTTGTCCAGGATACTGGCGAACCTGATCAAAAACGGCTGCTTTTAGCTCATCTTCACTAACTTTAACACCAACCTTCATTCCAATTTCAGAAAGCACCAAACCAAGACGAACACGACGCTGCGCAAGGACACGATATTCCTCCCGTGCCTTTTCTTCTGTAATACCTTCATCTTCAAAACTGCGCCCAGCCTTTTTCAAATCATCATTAACCTGAGCCCATATATTGTTAAACTCAACCTCTAAAAGTTCTTCAGGAATCTCAAAATTATAATCAGCATCTAAAGCATCAAGAATTTGACGCTTAACTTTTTGACGTGTCACTGAACCATATTGGCTTTCAATCTGCCCACGAACGACCTCACGTAAGCGATCTAGAGACTCTAAACCAACTTTTTGCGCTGCTTCATCATCAATTTTTAATTCATCTGGTTTAAAGACAGCTTTGACAGTAATGTCAAACTCTGCTTCCCGTCCCGCCAAATGTGCCGCACTGTAATTATCAGGAAATTTAACAAAAATCGTTTTTACATCCCCAGCTTTCACACCAACCAATTGCTCTTCAAAACCACGAATAAATTGTTTTGACCCAAGAATCAGTTGTGCATCACTATCTGCCCCACCTTCAAATGGAACGCCTTCAAGCTTACCTTGATAATCTATAGTAATACGATCACCTTCTTCAGAATTCCCCTCTTTTAGGGAATAATTACGCGTAGAAGAAAGGACGCGATTGACTTGATCATCAATATCCTGTTCAGGAATAGTTGCAATTTCACGGATAACCTTAATACGTTCAAAATCTTTAATGTCAATTTTTGGTAAAACTTCATACTTTAAACTAAAAGTAAAATCAGCTTTGCCATCTAGAATTTTTTCATCTTCATCTATATCAATTTTTGGCTGCATCGCTGCACGTTCATTGCGGTCTGCTAAAATAGAACGGGGTGCATCACTGAGTATCTCATTGAGAATCTCAGCCATAAAGGATTTACCATACATTTTTCGCAAATGCCCACTAGGCACTTTACCGGGACGAAAACCATTAAGCTTGATTTTTCCCTTGGTATCATCCAATCGTTCATTCAACTTTTCTTCTAAATCTTTCGCTGGAACCACGATCTTAATTTCGCGCTTCAGTCCTTCATTAAGCGTCTCGGTAACCTGCATTAAACACCTTCATTTTTCTAAGGAGAGGGATCAACCCACTCTAATAATCATTACATTCTAACACTTCGAGTGTTACATTTACCATGAAGCGGAATTTCAGACACGTAGAAATCCGTAGCACTTAAGGGATTGCTTTGGTGCGGATGGAGGGACTCGAACCCCCACGGTCTCCCGCCAGAACCTAAATCTGGTGCGTCTACCAATTTCGCCACATCCGCTCAAACTTACAAGCTAATAACCTTATACAAGCGGCGTTTCTATACCATTAATTACAGAAAAAAAGCAAACAAATATATTAAAAAAAACAAAATCTATGCTTTTCATACATAACTACTTACGCTAAAAGTCAATTATGTTAAAGACATTTGATATCCCAATTCATATCATCGGTGGCGGTCTTGCGGGGTGTGAAGCAAGCTGGCAAATCGCTCAGTCAGGAATTTCTGTTGTTTTGCATGAAATGCGACCCGAAAAAAAATCAGATGCCCATAAAACCGATAAATTGGCAGAACTGGTTTGTTCAAATTCGTTTCGTTGCGATGATTCATTAACCAATGCCGTAGGGCTTTTACATGCTGAAATGCGATTAGCAAAATCGTTAATTATGAAAGCTGCTGATGCCAACAAAGTTCCCGCAGGTAGTGCTCTTGCTGTTGACCGTGATGGATTTTCAAAAACCGTTACGACAGCACTTGAAAATCACCCTCTTATAACAATCAAACGTGAAGAAGTTCAAGAAATTCCTAAAGCTTGGAAACATGTTGTCATTGCAACAGGCCCCCTTACATCGCCTGCACTTGCTCAAAAATTACAAGCAATAACCGGTATAAAAGCTCTTTCTTTTTTTGATGCAATTGCGCCTATTATCCATACCGACAGTATTGATATCAACATTTGTTGGTATCAGTCTCGCTATGATAAAATTGGTCCTGAGGGAACAGGAAAAGATTATCTTAATTGTCCCCTCAACAAAGAACAATATGAAACATTCGTTGAAGAGTTAAAAAATGCTGAAAAAACAGAGTTTCGTGACTTTGAAAAAACGCCCTATTTTGATGGATGCCTCCCCATTGAAATTATGGCTGAGCGCGGACTTGAAACGTTAAGACATGGTCCTATGAAACCTATGGGCTTAACTAATGCCCATAACCCTACAGTTAAACCCTATGCTGTCGTTCAATTACGCCAAGATAATAAACTTGGAACGCTTTATAATATGGTCGGCTTTCAAACAAAACTGAAATATGGTGAACAAATTCGTATTTTTAGAATGATTCCAGGTCTTGAAAAAGCAGAGTTTGCGCGTCTTGGTGGTCTTCACCGCAATACCTACCTCAACTCGCCAATTATTCTTGATCAAACCCTTCGTTTAAAACAAAAAAAACAACTACGCTTTGCAGGGCAAATTACCGGATGTGAAGGTTATGTAGAATCAGCGGCAATAGGGCTTCTTGCTGGACGTTTTGCTGCTGCCGAATATCATCATATTTCCCCTTGCCTACCCCCACAAACTACAGCATTCGGAGCCCTTTTGAATCATATTACAGGGGGACACATCATAGATGAAAAAGCAGAAACACAATCTTTTCAGCCAATGAATATCAATTTCGGACTCTTTCCGCCTATTACTTCTATTAAACATTCAGGAAAACGCTTACCAAGTAAAGAAAAAAAATTAGTAAAAAAACAAGCCATAACAGCGAGAGCTCTCAATGATTGTACTCAGTGGTTAGCAAATAAAGAATCAAAGAGCTCCTGTTTATAAAAAACACACGATTCGCCTCTCTCCTACTGAATAGATCTTTATGACTCTCGTGAAAAAATCATTCTAAAGCCTTTTAAAGACTGTCTCCCCCAATCAATAAATACTACCCTACGTTTCATCATTTATTCAATTATGTAGATGCTGTAAAATAACTTTTGGCTATAAAAAAACTTTACCGCTATCAACAATTTAATATGATTTAATGACTAAATACAAAATAATTATATAAATATATTATGAATAATCAAAATAAATAAATGGAAAATACACAAGTAATACTGTACTATCTTTATTAATAGTTTTTATATTACGTAATGTATATTATTTTATAAGAGTAATTTTTCTGTTTTGTAACTTCCTCCCTCAAAATTTGTGATGTTCTCTCATTTTAACTCTTGTATGATGAAGGAAAAATACTCGCTTGCATATCACAAGTGAAATAAAGATATGGAAAAAATATTTGTAGGATAGAGCTGGAGCTATCTCTCCCCTCTCAAATGCCAAGAAAAATCCCAATATTAAAAACCAAATCTGAATATCATAAGATTCTTTCATTTCAGACTCTCTAATAAATCAATAAAAATTATCCTCTTGGTGCGTCACAAGAAAGGTTGGCGTATAAGAGTAAAAGAATAAAACTATCCCTTATGCACTCGTCTCAGATATCTGGGGCTAGTCGCAACATTATAGGAACTGAGAAAAATAGATAGCACGGTGGCACCAACATGCGCTTTTATTAAGCGTAAATGGTGATATATAATAACTTTTATGGACTTTACAGAGTTTTCCGCTTCATATTATTTACGGATCTTGTTTTGAAATAAATACCGTAACACTTCAGCGTAATAAAAGTTAATATTACATTTTATAAGCCATACCCGCGCTCAATTAATACAGTGCAATATTTTATTGAAAAGACTAAAACAATATATTTCCACCAATACATGAAAATAAAAAATATCGCAAGGATCTCAAAGTTTTATGTGAAAAACAAGCATAACACATGTGTTAAAAAAAAACCCGCTTATAAATAAATCGGGTTTTTTTAATGTAGCTTAAATTATTTTTTATTAACTGCTTCTTTAAGGCTTTTTCCTGCAGAAAATTTGGGTACAGAACGTGCTGGAATATCAATTTCAGCACCAGTTGAAGGATTACGCCCCTTTGTTGCAGCACGATGAGAAACTTCAAAAGTGCCAAAACCTGGAAGACGAACATCTCCCCCTGAAGCCAAAGCTTCTGTTACAGAAGCCATAAAAGCATCAACAACAGCACCAGCTTGCGCTTTCGAAACACCTGCCTTTTCAGCAACGGAGCTAACGAATTCACTTTTATTCATAAAATATTTCCTTTCCCTATATTACCTGAACATGACTTAATCATGTTATTGGTCAGTTTATTGAAAAGTACAGCAAACAGAAGTCTTATTTTTATCCAAAACATTGTTTTTTTAGCAATAATCACAGTTATTCACGGAATTTTTCACTTTTTCCAACAAAAAACAGAATAATAACCTCAACAACACCTTCTACCACCTAAAAAATGCCGTTATAAATGAGATAAGTGAATCAGTGCGCAATCTGTATTCCTTCACTATCACTGCTCTCTGACCGGATTGACACAGCCCCTGTAGAGGGTTCTTTCCATTCAATAGTGTCTGGAAAACGAACCAAAGCGTGTTTCAAAACTTCACTCACATGATTTACCGGAATAATTTCCATATTATTTTTGACATCATCAGGAATATCAACCAAATCTTTTGCATTTTCTTCAGGAATAAGTACTTTTTTTATCCCTCCTCGAAGAGCTGCTAAGAGTTTTTCTTTTAATCCACCAATGGGTAAAACGCGTCCACGTAAAGTAATTTCACCAGTCATTGCAATATCTTTATGCACAGCTACTCCTGTAAGAACCGAAACAATTGCTGTCACCATTGCAATCCCAGCCGATGGGCCATCTTTTGGTGTCGCACCCTCTGGAACATGAACATGGATATCGCGTTTTTCAAAAAGTGGAGGTTCAATACCAAAATCAACAGCACGAGAACGTACATAAGATGCTGCCGCTGAAATGGACTCTTTCATAATATCACGTAAATTTCCAGTTACAGTCATCTTCCCTTTGCCGGGCATCATAACTCCTTCAATGGTCAATAACTCTCCACCGACTTCTGTCCACGCAAGACCTGTTACAACACCAATTTGATTTTCTCCTTCAATCTGATTGTAATGATAACGTTTAACACCCAAGAAATCATGAATATTACTTTCTGTAACTTTTACAGATTTTTGATGTGTTTTGAGAATTTTTGTAACGGATTTGCGGGAAATTTTCATGAGTTCACGTTCAAGGTTACGAACGCCTGCCTCACGTGTATAAAACTGAATAATTGACCTTAGTGCTCCATCAGAAATACTGAGTTCTTTTTTAGATAAACAGTGATCTTTTAGTGCCTTTGGTAAAAGATGCTGTTTAACAATTTCCATTTTCTCACATTCAGTATAACCAGCGATACGAATAATTTCCATACGATCCATTAACGGACCTGGAATATTAAGCGTATTGGCAGTTGTGATAAACATGACATCAGAAAGATCATATTCAACTTCCAAATAGTGATCAATGAATGTACCATTTTGTTCAGGATCAAGAACTTCTAATAAAGCGGATGAAGGATCACCACGAAAATCTTGGCCCATTTTATCAATTTCATCAAGCAAGAAAAGCGGATTAGATTTTTTTGCTTTTTTCATAGACTGAATAATTTTTCCAGGCATCGAGCCAATATATGTTCGGCGATGTCCACGAATTTCTGCTTCATCTCGGACACCTCCCAATGAGATACGAACATACTCACGTCCCGTTGCCTTTGCAATAGAGCGCGCTAATGATGTTTTCCCTACACCTGGAGGACCTAACAAACAAATAATGGGACCTTTTATCTTTGACGCGCGACTTTGTACGGCCAAATATTCAATAATTCGCTCCTTAACTTTTTCAAGACCAAAATGTTCATTATTCATGACCTTTTCAGCAAAATCTAAATTGTTTTTAATCTTAGATTTTTTACCCCAAGGCATTGCTAATAACCAATCAAGATAGTTACGTACAACTGTCGCTTCTGCAGACATAGGAGACATATTCCGTAATTTTCTCAATTCTGCTCCAGCTTTCTCCTGTGCTTCCTTGGATAGTTTTGTATTCTTGATACGTTCTTCTAATTCAGAGAGTTCATCTCGGCTATCATCACCTGCTCCTAACTCTTTTTGAATAGCCTTCATCTGCTCATTGAGATAATATTCTCGTTGGTTTTTTTCCATTTGCCGTTTAACATGCGAACGAATACGTTTTTCAACCTGCAAAACAGAAATTTCTCCTTCCATGAAGGACAAAACACGTTCAAGACGGGACCGCACAGGTAAGAGCTCTAATATTTCCTGTTTTTCTGCAAGTTTAATCATCAAATGAGAAGCAATCGTATCGGCAAGCTTAGAAGGATTATCAAGCTGGCCAATCGCATTCACAACTTCAGGAGAGATTTTTTTATTAAGCTTTACATAGTTTTCAAAATAAGCAATCACTGACCTTGAAAGAGCTTCAATCTCAACATCACTCTCTCTAGGTTCTTCTGTAACAGTTGCAAAAGCCTGATGATAACCTTCACTTAAAGCAAATTGACTAATTTTTGCACGTGCAGTTCCTTCGACTAAAACCTTTACAGTACCATCAGGAAGCTTTAAAAGTTGAAGAATATTAGCAAATGTACCAATATGATAAATATCCTCTGATTTTGGATCGTCATCAGAAGCATTTTTTTGTGTCACCAATAGTATTTGCTTATCAACCGCCATCGTTTCTTCAAGAGCACGAATTGATTTTTCGCGGCCCACAAAAAGTGGAACAATCATATGGGGGAAGACAACAATATCACGAAGAGGTAAAACAGCATAAACCCCATCTCTTACTTCATCTGTCTTTTCATCAATATATTGCATAACTCTCCTTTCTGGAGCCTATGAGCTATCTACAACAATTAGCCCACCTTTAGAAAATCTCAGCTCTTCACTGTACATGAAGTGGTAATTACTCATACATAAATCAAGCATTATAATGATATTATTAGAAACACCTATCAAATACCGTTCATTACCACCTTTTATATTGTGCATCGCACAATGTCATGCTGATACATTTTCTTTATCTTCTGCACGTTCTGAGTAAATATAAAGAGGACGCGCTTTACCATCAACGACATCACTCGAAATAACCACTTTTTGAACGCCTTCAAGAGCCGGTAGCTCAAACATCGTCTCAAGAAGGATCTTCTCCATAATAGAACGTAAACCACGAGCACCAGTTTTACGTTCAATTGCTTTCTTTGCAATAACACGTAAAGCATCTTCATGAAATGCTAACTCGACATTCTCCATTTCAAAAAGACGCTGATATTGCTTTACTAACGCATTTTTAGGTTGGGATAAAATTTGCATGAGGGCGTTAACATCTAAATCCTCTAAGGTAGCGACTATAGGAAGGCGCCCAATAAATTCTGGTATTAAACCAAATTTAATAAGATCTTCAGGCTCTAAATCACGAAAAATTTCACCGACACAACGCTCATCCGGAGCCTTAACAGTCGCAGAAAAACCAATAGAAGTTTTTTCACCACGCCCTGAAATAATCCGTTCTAAACCTGCAAAAGCTCCCCCACAAATGAATAAGATGTTTGTGGTGTCAACCTGAAGAAACTCTTGTTGCGGATGCTTACGTCCACCTTGAGGAGGAACAGAAGCAATCGTTCCTTCCATAATTTTTAATAACGCTTGCTGAACTCCTTCCCCCGAAACATCTCTTGTAATAGAAGGATTGTCTGCTTTACGAGAAATCTTATCAACCTCATCAATATAAACAATACCACGCTGCGCACGTTCAACATTATAATCTGCTGCTTGAAGAAGCTTCAAAATAATATTTTCAACATCTTCTCCCACATAACCCGCTTCAGTCAAAGTGGTCGCATCCGCCATCGTAAAAGGCACATCAATAATACGTGCTAATGTTTGTGCAAGATAAGTTTTACCACAACCCGTTGGACCAACAAGAAGAATATTTGATTTAGCCAACTCAATATCATTGCTTTTAGACTGATGCGCCAACCGTTTATAATGATTATGAACAGCAACAGAAAGAACACGCTTTGCATGCTGCTGACCAATAACATAGTCATCAAGAACTGTTATAATTTCCTGTGGCGTAGGAACACCATCACGCACCTTAACCCCAGAAGACTTATTTTCTTCCCGAATAATATCCATGCAAAGCTCTACACATTCATCACAGATAAATACAGTAGGCCCCGCAATGAGCTTACGCACCTCATGCTGACTCTTGCCGCAGAACGAGCAATAGAGAGTATTTTTTGATTCGTTCCCGCTATTGCTAATTTTGCTCATTTTTCTTTCCTTTCACCACAATATATGAACACTTTGCCTTTTCAAAGGAAGCCTTTCATCATGAAAACTAAAAGACATATAGAAAACCATGCATGTCTCAATACTTTTAGGTGTTTCTCTTATTTTGCGATATTTTTTATAAAACTCTTTGATTTAAAGTAGCTGTTTTTTCTATAAAAATTCTTAATCTTTTTCTTCTTTTTCAGTTTCTGCACGGTATTGTATAACATCATCAACTAAGCCAAACGCTTTGGCTTCTTCTGCTGTCATAAAATGATCGCGATCGAGAGTTCTCTCTATAACCTCATAATCTTGACTCGTATGTTGAACATAAATTTCATTTAAACGCCGTTTCATCTTTATAATATCTTGCGCATGTCGCTCAATATCTGAAGCTTGACCTTGAAAACCACCAGATGGTTGATGCACCATAATACGTGCGTTTGGCAATGTAAAACGATGACCTTTTGCTCCAGCCGTTAACAATAAAGACCCCATAGATGCCGCTTGCCCCATGCAAAGCGTAGAAACAGGAGGGCGAATAAACTGCATAGTATCATAAATAGCCATACCAGATGTTACGACTCCACCTGGAGAATTAATATAAAGACTAATTTCTTTTTTAGGATTTTCCGCTTCCAAGAAAAGCAATTGTGCACAAACAAGCATTGCCATACCATCTTCAACAGGACCATTAATAAAAATAATCCGCTCCTTTAAAAGACGGGAAAAAATATCATAGGCCCGCTCACCACGATTGGTTTGTTCAATAACCATAGGAACAAGGCTTAATGCTGTTTTCATTGGATCACTCATATTTTTACTTTCCGTTCATATAACAACCGCTCTTTACACATTCAATGTTTTTATCCATATGTTAACATTACTCTCTTGTGCAAGCTACAATCAAGAGATTGTATAAGATAGATTAAAATCTCAATAGTTAAAATAGCAATAATAACTCTACCTAAACAAATGATGAACATCCGGAATGCGAGATACCGCCCAATGGTAAAAACTTCCTTCCTGAGGTCTTTTCGTAGTCTTTGTCTTTCTGTGAATATGAAAGCCTATCAAGCGTGAATCTGTAAGCGGCTTTACACCAAAAGCTGGTTCAAAAATACGTTCAGTTTTTCGCCCAGTCCAATAATAAAAAGTTTCCTTTTCCTTTGCTTCATGAAAGAAACCATATCGTTTTGCTAATCGTGAAATACCATCATTGCCAAATATTGTAACGCCAAGATTTCCCGGTAAAATCGGCATTTTTTCCTCTTTAACCAGAACGGTCTCCAAACACGACGCTTAAACCCAAGCCAATGAGGAATAATTTCTGTGCCAGCCCAATAATCCTCAAATACTTTTATAATAGGGTTATTGGGCGGAAAATAAAGTGCAGAAACGCCTACTCTTGTATTATTTTCTCTTGCCAACCAAACCTTATCCGCATCTGGATGAAATTGTTTAACAAGGTAAACATCTGTATCTAACCAAACACCTTGTTGATATTTCATCAGCATAACACGAAAAAATCCGAGAACTGAACAATTGTACACCCTAGTTTATCATCAGAAAAATCGGGATCAAGGCGATAAATTGCTGAGCGTGGTAAAATTGATTCGGCTTCATGCAGCTCAACACCAGCAGGGAGATTATCTATTTTTTTATCATAACTAAAAAGCTTAACGCGCTGTCCAGTTTTAACCATTGAGGACAAACAAAGCCTATCCACCAATCTTAATTGTCCACTATACCAAAAAGTACAAATATCCATAGATAATATATCAAAAATATTCTAAACTTACGCGAAAGAGTTGTTCAACATCACGAACCCTATCAGCAAGAGCAAAAATCACTATTCTATCACCAGACAAAATACGCGTATCTGCCGAAAGCTGTATTATTGTCTTATTGCGATAAATTGCACCAATTCTCAAACCATCTGATAAATTGAGCTCTGATAATGACTTACCAACCAATGAAGATGTTTGCATCACTTCAGCTTCAATAATTTCTGCTCGGCCATTAAAAACTGAATGAACAGAACGAATACGCCCACGGCGCATTTGTTGCAAAATTCTCGATATTGTAACACTATGGGGATTAAGATATGCATCCACACCAACAGCACGACTAAATTCTTGATAGGCAACATTATTAATCAATACCATATTGGCTTTGCAGCCCAATCTTTTAGCAATAATAGCGCTTAAGAGATTAACCTGATCTTGATTGGTCAATGTAATCATTAAATCGGACTGATCAATTCCCGCATCTTGAAGAATCACTGGATCTAACACGTTACCGTATAAAACTGTTGTTTTTTCAAGCTGATCAGCAATTGTGAGGGCTCTTTCTCTATGCGCTTCTATAATCTTCAATTTTAATTTATGGAAACGCTTTTCAATAGCCTGTGCAACATAAAGGCCAATGTGACCACCCCCTGCAATAATCATGCGGTGGGCATCTTGTTCTTTATGACCAAAAAGCCCAACAGCACGACGCATCTGTTCACGAGAAACAACAAGATAGGTTATATCACCAACGCGTAATTGCGTTTCTGAATGTGCAACCAATAATTCCGCGCCACGTTTAATAGCAGTAACCGTCGTATGAAGATCTGGAAAAAGCTCTGTTAATTGACGCAAAGGTGTATTAATAACTGGACAATCTTCCATGCATTCCAAAGCTAGTGCCACAATATCATCATTACAAAAATAAAGAACATCTATTGCACCAGGTAAAGCAATACGGCGCAAAACCATTTCCCCAACTTCAACTTCTGGCGAAATAACCACATCAATGGGAATATTCTCTCTGGAAAAAAGCGTCTTATAACGTGGTTCTAAATAAGATTGTGAGCGAATACGAGCAATTTTTGTGGGCACATTAAATAATGAATGTGCTACTTGGCAAGCTACCATATTAACTTCATCAAACAAAGTGACAGCAATCAACATATCAGCTTTGTCTGCATCTGCAGCCAAAAGAACTTCAGGCCGTGAACCGTGACCAACAAAACCTCTCACATCCAATGTATCGCGAATCTTTTCAATTAATCTCGTTTCAATATCAATAACAGTAACATCGTGATTTTCAGCAGCAAGACGCTCTGCTATCCCATAACCAACCTGTCCTGCTCCACAAATAATAATACGCATCGCTTTAAGAAACTCCAAGCGCTTTAAGTTTACGGTGCAAAGCTGAACGCTCCATGCCTATAAATTCAGCAGTACGTGATATATTTCCACCCAAACGCCCAATCTGCGCCACTAAATATCTCTTTTCAAATAATTCTCGAGCTTCACGTAACGGCAAATCCATTATACTTTCATCTGAATCCATTTGAAGACGTGGCAAAGAATCACTTACTTCACTGGGAAGAAAGTCCGCTGTTATAGGACCATCACCATCCCGCACAAGAATAAGAAGACGCTCAATATTATTACGTAATTGCCGCACATTACCCGGCCAAGCGTGCGTTTGCAAAATAGCAATCACATCATCACTGATTGCACGCGGTTTAATCCCAACCTGCTGTGATATTGTTTTTACAAAATGATGTACAAGTTCTGGAATATCTTCACGACGCGCTGAAAGGGGCGGAACAACAATAGGAACAACGGAAAGACGGTGAAAAAGATCCTCCCTAAAGCGCCCATCAGAAATGAGGTTTTCAAGATTTTGCGCTGTCGAAGAAATGATACGGACATCCACCTTAACACGTTTTGTGCCGCCAATTCTCTCAAATGTTTGCCCCGTTAAAACTCGAAGAATCTTCCCTTGAGTCTCACGCGGCATGTCAGCAATTTCATCAAGATATAAGATACCGCCATGAGCTTCCTCTAAGGCACCAATTTTACGCTCTCTTCCCTCCATTTCGCTGCCAAACAGCTCTATTTCCATTCTTTCCGGAGTAATCGTTGCAGCATTTATTGTAACAAATGGCCCATTCGAACGCGTTGAGAGCGCATGAATAGTTCGTGCAACAGTCTCTTTTCCTGCCCCTGAAGGACCTGTTATCATGATGCGACTATTGGTTGGTGCTACTTTTTCTATGATTTGACGCAAATTTTTTATAACTGTCGATTTTCCGAGCAACTCTAATGTCTCGTTCGAACGCTTTCGCAATTCTAAAAGCTCACGTTTTAAATTTGAATTTTCAAGTGTTCTCTCTGCAACCAATACAAGTCTATCAGCTTTAAAAGGTTTTTCAATGAAATCATATGCTCCTCGCTTTATAGCGGAAACAGCCGTCTCAATATTACCATGACCAGAGATCATAACGACCGGAAGAGCCGGATATTGTGTTTTAATTTCATCAAGCAGTGCTAAACCATCGAGACGACTACCCTGTAGCCAAATATCCAAAAAAATGAGCTTTGGAATACGCTCACTAATTTGAGCCAATGCTTCATCAGAGTTACAAGCAACACGCGTTTCATAACCTTCATCATCTAAAATACCAGCAACAAGCTCACGAATATCTGCTTCATCATCAACAATCAAGATATCTGATACCATACTATTCCCCTATCTTATGATTTATGGCTTGTATAATATTACCCTGCTTACCCCCATCCGCTGGAAATATCAAACGGATCATCGCACCACGACCTTCATAAAAACTCTCCGGTGCATCATGAAGCTCCATGAAACCACCGTGATCTTCAATAACTTTGCGCACAATAGCTAACCCCAGCCCTGTTCCTTTTTCCCGCGTTGTTATATAGGGTTCTAATAACTTTTGTCTTTGCTCTTTAGGAAGTCCTTTCCCGTTATCAACAACATCCACAACCACCCATTCTTCCTGACGATAAGAACGGATAAGAATATGACCGTGAATATTTTCCTCTCGCATAACTGAATCTATGGATTCGCTCGCGTTTTTGATAACATTGCAAAAAGCCTGTACAATGAGACGGTTATCAAATGCACCCATAAGTGGTAGAGTTCCTAAATCTTGCTCAAAATGAATATCATGTCGCGTCACTTCTATCAAGAAACATGCTTCGCGCAACAATTCTCGTATATCTAAAATATGCATTTTTGGTTTGGGCATACGTGCAAAAGAGGAAAACTCATCAACCATACGCCCAATATCTCCAACCTGCCGAATAATTGTGTCAATACACCGGTCAAAGACCTCTCTATCTTGTGTAATAGCTTTGTTATAACGTTTACGAATGCGTTCAGCGGATAACTGAATAGGTGTAAGAGGATTTTTAATTTCGTGTGCAATACGCCGCGCAATATCCGCCCACGCCGCTGTACGTTGCGCTGCAACAAGGTCTGTAATATCATCAATTGTTAGAACCCAAGATTGCCCTTGTCCATCATCCTCCTCCATCGTAACTTGGACATTACAGACACGCTCTTTTCCTGCAACGTTTAAAGTGACCTGCTCACGATGGTTTTTACGATCCAATGAACGCACAAACTGAAAAACCTGCCAAATTTCAGCGCTTAAAGATAAAAGACTTTTTCCAACAACGTGCTCTGAGCGAATATCAAACATCGCTTCAATAGACCGATTGATAATGGTGATATCACCATTATCATCTATACCGGCTACTCCCGCTGTTACACCCGATAACACAGCTTCAGAAAAACGCCGTCTTTCATCAATTTGATCACGCACTGCAATCAATTCATTACGCCGACTTTTCAATTCACTGACCATGTAATTAAAAGTTTTGGATAATTGCCCAATATCTCCATCTTTTGCTCGTACTGGCACGAAAATTTCCATATTTCCAGAAGCAACATCATCGGCAGCACTAATGAGAAGACGAATAGGACGTACTAAGCGATCAGCAACAGCAATAGCAGCCCAAATGGCTGATAAGAATAAACTAAAAAAAAGACACAAATAAAGCATACCAAATGCAATCTGTGTCAGCAGGCGATTTTCATTTAAATCACGATAACGATCTGTATTAACTTCTGTCAAACGCAAAGCAGATAAAACACCTTTATCAACGTCACGCACCAAATATAAAAATGTGTTTGGAATATTGGTAAATTTTAAAATAATACCAAAATAATCATGAACGCCTGGTTGAAAAGAAAAAGGTCTCGCACTAGTTGCACGTTCAATAAGATGAGAAGGAGGAATTGGCAGTTTATCTTCATCACCAAGAGCACTCGATACAAAAATAGCTCCGCTAGAACTTAACAAAAATGCACCACGCAAATTGCGTCCTAGAGCATGACGCGTCAATTGCATCCTATATTCAGCTGGATTACGTTCTAAGAGTTTTTTGTTATCAAGTGCAAATGCCATCGCGTAGGATAAATTTTTTAAATTTTGAAGCATTTCATCTGCATAAGCATTTGCTAAATCAATAGAAGAGCCCACAATTTGCCGCGTTGTTGTATCAAACCATCGATCAAGTCCCAAATTTAGTGCTGGACCCGATACAAGAGCTACAGCAACAGCTGGCATTGTCGCAACAAGTGCAAACAATGAAATAAGGCGCACATGAAGACGCGATCCTGCACGCCTTGAACGCCAAGCACGAATGATCGGTATCATCTCATAAAAAACGATGACAATAAGCCCTAAAACCCAAAAACTATTAATTCCTATAAGAATAAGGGTTACTGTTCTACTGGGAACAACAGGAGTTAATCCAATAAGAATAATAAATGAAACAGAGGCCGTAAGTAAAGCCAATACAATAATTGTAATCCCTAAAAAAATATATACCTTACTTAAACGATACAACTCATCGTTATAAGTATTTTTATCTATGTCTTGAAGATTCGTCACAGATGTTATATTCGTCATGAGCTTACATACCCTTATCCCATTATTCTCATATAACCTTTTGTAGCAAAAATTGACAATACTAATACTACATTTAAAATAGAGCAAATATAGTCAACGAGAAAAAACTTCTACATTTTGCAAAATATCTTTAAAATAGACTGTGTTCGACGATACTTTACGAAGGAAATGAGATGCGATTAACAAAACAAACAAATTATGCTCTTCGAATGCTCATGTATTGTGCAGATAATCAGGGAACTCTCAGTCGTGTTCCAGAAATCGCTAAAGCATATGCCGTTTCAGAGCTTTTTTTATTTAAAATCCTTCAGCTGCTTGTTCAAGCAGGTTTTATACAAACAGTGCGTGGACGCAATGGTGGAGTTAGATTGGCTAAACCCGCAGCAGAGATTTCAGTCGCGGATGTTGTGAAAGTAACAGAAGACAACTTTTCCCTCGCAGAATGCTTCGATACTGCAGAACCAACTTGCCCCTTGTTTGATTTTTGTGGTTTAAATACCGCACTTCAAAAAGCATTAAATGCTTTTTTTGAGGTATTATCCGTGATATCCCTTGCTGATCTACAACAACCATCCTTTCAAAATCATTTTAAAATTAATGACAAAAAAGCAAACTAAGATTATAATACAAGGAGATTAAGTATTTCTATTGCAGCAATAATATTAGCCGCTGGACGGGGTGAAAGAGCAGGATCTCCCCATAAAATTCCAAAACAATATCGGCTTCTAGGACAAAAGCCAATTATTTATCATACCGTGCATTGTTTTTTGCAGCATCCAGCTATCACAACAATTATTCTTGTTATTCATCCAGAAGATCGTCAAATCTGTGAACAAGCTATTGATGATTTTAAAGAGCGCCTTATTATCGTTGAAGGAGGCAATACACGTCAAATCTCTACCTTATATGGACTTCAGGCACTCAAAAAATTTGCCCCCCAATATGTGCATATTCATGATGGTGCACGCCCTTTTATCGAAAACAAGCTTCTTAATAACATTCACAACACTATCACGCCTCAAGAAGGTGTTCTTCCTGTTCTGCCCATCTCTGATACCCTTAAACGTATAAATAATCAGCATATTTTAGAAACAATTCCCCGTACCCATCTTTATAGTGCACAAACTCCACAGTGTTTTCCCTTTGAACATATCTTAGCGGCCCATAAACAAGCAAAACAAGCTTGCAAACAAGAATTCACTGACGATTCTGCAATTGCCGAATGGTTTGGAATTCCTATGCGTGCCATTCCTGGGGATCCTAACAACATAAAAATTACATGGCATGAAGATTTTAATACTGCACATTTATATCTCCAAAAGAAAATGCAAATGTTTCCTGATATCCGCACCGGCAATGGTTATGATGTTCACTCTTTCGAGGATGGTGATTTTCTTATTTTATGTGGTATAAAAATCCCTTTTCATAAAAAATTAAATGGACACTCCGATGCGGATGTTGCTCTTCATGCGCTAACAGATGCCCTGCTCGCTACGCGAGGTGCTGGAGATATTGGCACACATTTCCCTCCCTCTGATCCTCAATGGAAAAATGTATCATCAGAAATTTTTCTCCGTCATGCTCTTGATATTATTAAACAAGCAGGTGGACGTATTGCCAATGTTGATATCACAATTATCGCTGAAAATCCTAAAATTGGTCCCTATCGTCATGCCATGACAGAAAATCTTATGACAATACTTTCAATGACACCTGATCGAATCTCTATCAAAGCAACAACAAATGAAAGGCTTGGATTTATTGGTCGTGGTGAAGGAATTGCTGCTCTTGCAACAGCGAGCGTTCTTTATTCAGGAGAACTTCCCCAATGACATATCTTTGTGAAAAACAAGCAAATGAAGTCCTTAATACCTTTCGCCAAAAAGGTTTGCTGTTAACAACTGTAGAGTCTTGTACAGGGGGACTCATTGCTGCATGCCTCACAAATATAGCAGGATCATCAGATGTTCTCGATTGTGGATTTGTTGTTTATTCAAATGAATCTAAAACACGCCTTGTTGGCGTTTGTGCTGAACTTATAAAAACCTATGGTGCCGTTTCAAAAGAAGTTGCTCTTGCAATGGCTGAGGGTGGATTAAAACATTCACAAGCTGACATTGCAGTTTCTGTAACAGGAATTGCTGGTCCAGGAGGTGCAAGTCTTGATAAACCTGTAGGACTTGTGCATTGCGCAGTAGCTTATAAAAACCACTCCCCCTTGCACAAAGAAATGCACTTTGCTCATCTTAATCGCAATGCTATCCGCCATGCAACTGTTGAAAATGCTTTTAAAATGATTCTGGAATTGCTTCACTGAATTCCCCATACTAATTTCAAAATTCTTTATTCCCCATCGAGTCTATAATCGTCAACATCTTGAAAAAATTTTATTGTATCACAACTTGAAAATGAACGATCTGACTAGCGTAAAATTATCTCACTTTAGTCCTGTGTAGGTTGAATTAATCAAATTTATTCACTTACACGCCACAAGAGAAAAAACTGTATAAATAAAATGATTAATGAAAGGAAAACTTGTACCTCTCTCTCAAGTGCTAAGAGCTGGTACAACATCTTGAGAGATAGCAAATAAATGATACAGGAGAACTTCTTCATAAGTGTACAGATGTAGATTTTATATACTTTTACGAGAATCTATACTATTTATTATGAGCACTATTATGAAATGGGTATGACGCAAGCATGTTCTATTTGGGCGTTTTGTTTAACGAGTGTGCATCTATTAAAAAAGAGAGAAACAAAAGCATGAAGCTGTGCATCATCTTCATCATTTAAAATGATATTCCCTCAATATGCTTTTGAAAGCTGAATTAAAAACAAATAGTAAAGATGGAAACCGGTTTTCACCTTCACGCTGTTTAAGCAATACGTATTGTTAAAAAATAACAGAATAGACTATGTTACCGTAGAGCCATAAATCTGATGCGCACGCTTCTCAAAAGCCTCGGTAAATTTACGAAACGCAACATCAAACATTGAGCCCATCACTAATCCAAGCGTTTTACTTTTAAATTCATAATCAATAAAAAACTCTACATTACATGCATTGGTATTTTCAATATCATGAAAGGCCCAACGATTTTCAAGATATTTGAATGGACCATCAATATATTTAACTTCTATAAGACTTTTTTCCGGCTGAAGAAATACTTGAGTCGTAAAAGTTTCACGAATAATCTTATAGCCAACGGTCATATCCGCAAGAAGCAATATTTTTTTTCCATATTCTTTTCGAGAACGTATTATTAAAGACTCACACATTGGTAAAAATTCAGGATAACGCTCAATATCTGAAACCAGATCAAACATTTCACTGGCACTATGGGTGATCTGCCGATGTATTGTAAAAATCGGCATAATTATCTCTGTAAGGAAAATTTTTCATCACGCGCTTTTTGCAAAATGGCAAAATCATCTCCAGCATGATGAGATGAACGCGTTAGAGGATTGGAGGCCATATGTAAAAATCCTTTTACTTTACCAATCTTGGCAAAAGACTCAAATTCTTCAGGAGGCACAAAACGAACAACTGGATGATGTTTTCGTGTAGGCTGCAAATATTGTCCAATTGTCATAAAGTCAACATCAGCAGCGCGCAAATCATCCATCAATTGCAAAACTTCATTTCGCTCCTCCCCGAGGCCAACCATAATTCCCGATTTTGTAAAAATTGTTGGATCAAGTTCTTTAACACGTTGTAACAAACGAATTGAATGAAAATAACGTGCCCCTGGACGGACCTTCAAATATTTAGAAGGAACTGTTTCTAAGTTATGATTAAAAACATCAGGCTTAGCAGCAACAACAACTTCTAAAGCGCCATCCTTATGACGAAAATCAGGTGTAAGAACTTCAATTGTTGTTTTAGGAGTTTTTTGACGAATCGCATAAATAACTTTTGCAAAATGCTCAGCACCACCATCAGCAAGATCATCACGATCAACAGATGTAATGACAACATGTTTTAATTCCATCCTTGCAACAGCATCAGCGACACGTTCTGGCTCATTATCATCAACGGCAAGTGGAATACCTGTTGCAACGTTACAAAAAGCACAAGCACGCGTACATATTTCACCTAAAATCATAAAGCTAGCATGCCTCTGGCTCCAACATTCGCCAATATTAGGACAACCAGCTTCTTCACATACAGTCACTAACTTATGCGTACGTACAATACCATGTGTTTCCTTATAAATTGGTGATGTTGGCGCTTTTACACGAATCCAATCTGGCTTTTTTTGAACGCTTGTATCAGGACGATGTGCCTTTTCAGGATGACGCAATCGTCTATTTGCAACTCTATCAACAACCGTAACCATTTAAGCCTTTGCCTTATAAATACGAAGTAACAATCAAAAATATAAAATTTTTCATACAATCCAGTCATCAAGCGTTTAAAACTTGACCATAAGCATCCAATACACTTTCTTTCATCATTTCCGATAAGGTCGGATGTGGAAAGACAGTATGCATTAATTCTTCTTCTGTTGTTTCAAGATTCATAGCAATAACAAAACCCTGTATCAATTCTGTTACCTCAGCCCCTACCATATGGGCCCCGAGAAGCTGTCCTGTTTTTTTATCAAAAATCGTTTTTACTAACCCCTGATCTTCACCCAAAGCAATCGCCTTACCATTCGCAGCAAAAGAATAACGACCAATACGTATATCATAACCTGCTTCTTTTGCAGCCGCTTCTGAAAGCCCTACAGAGGCAACCTGTGGTGTACAATATGTACACCCTGGAATTTTTCTTTTATCAAGCGGATGAGCGCTTTTCAAACCTGCAAGATGCTCAATACATATCACACCTTCTTCTTCTGCTTTATGGGCCAACATAGGAGGGCCTGCTACATCACCAATAGCATAAATACCTTCCACCCCCGTCCAACTCCATTCATCAGTTACAATGCAGCCGCGATCGGTTTTTATTCCCAAAGCTTCTAAACCAAGATTCTCAATATTACCTTGCACCCCAACAGCGGAAATCAACCGGTCAACAGTCATTGACTCTATTTTACCTTGAACATCAATATGTACACTTACAGAATCGGAAGATTTTTCAACCTTTGTTACTTTTGCTTGACGAAGAATACGTAAACCTTTTTTCTCTAACTGTTTACGAGCAAACGTTGAAATTTCAATATCTTCAGCAGGCATGATATGGGGCATCATTTCAACAACAGTTACTGTCGCCCCCATATCATGATAAAAAGAAGCAAATTCAATGCCAATAGCCCCAGACCCTATAACCAAAAGCGATTTTGGCATTGCTGGCGGTATCATAGCTTCAAAATAAGTCCAAATGAGTTTTCCATCTGGCTCAATACCAGGAAGGACACGAGGACGTGCGCCCGTTGCAATAATGATATGCTTTGCTTGATAAGTTCCCTCCCCTAACGTCCCTTTAGGGACTGGATTTTGCGGTTGCATAATCGGTTTGGAGGATGAAAAAACCATAATTTCCGCAGGAAGGCTTCCCTTTGCTTCTTTAGTAAGCTTTGCTTCACCCCAGATAATATCAATTTTGTTTTTTTTCATTAAAAAACCAACACCAGCATTTAAACGTGCTGAAACACCCCGTGAACGTGCCACAACATCTTTGATGTTTGCCTCAATTGAACCATTAATTTTTAATCCATAATTTGTCGCATGTTCAGCAAAATGTTTCATTTCCGCTGAACGTAGAAGGGCCTTTGTTGGAATACATCCCCAATTTAAACAGATCCCTCCCAAATGTTCACGTTCAACAATCGCAGTCTTAAAGCCACATTGTGCTGCACGAATTGCGGTTACATATCCGCCTGGACCTGATCCAATCACAATTACATCATAAAGATTTGCCACAGTAATTCCTCCATGGATATATAAAAAACGGATATGCATTTTTTGAACTTAAGACTGTAAAACAACATGAGAGAATTATCTTATGTCTTTGCTTTAAGCTTCACGTAAATGCTTTACCCAAACCAGAAATAGCAATAACATTGCTCTTTAAACTCTTTAAATTTGTTTCTATTCTCTTAACACGCTTTCTCACAATTTACGTGAAGAACTGTTAAACAGTTCAAACCAACATTGCTAATGGATTTTCAATCATCTTCTTAAAAGTCCGCGCGAGCTCTGCTGCTAAAGCACCATCGACAGCACGATGATCCGCAGAAAGCGTAACTGACATAACTGTCGCAACAACTAATGCACCATTTTTAACAACGGCGCGTTGCTCCCCTGCACCAATCGCAAAAATCGTCGCATGCGGTGGATTAAGAATAGCCGAAAAACTTTTTATACCATACATCCCCATATTTGATACAGCTGTTGTTCCACCCTGATATTCTTCCATTTTTAACTTGCCCTCGCGCGCACGCTTTGCAAAATCCTTCATCTCTTTGGAAATAAGTGATAACGGCTTTTTCTCTGCATGGCGAATAATCGGTGTAATTAATCCATTGGGAATAGAAACAGCAACCCCAACATCACAATGTTTATGATGAAGCATCCCGCCTTCAAGCCAAGAAACATTCGCATCAGGAACCGCTTTCAAAGAAAGTGCGACAGCTTTGATCACCATATCATTAACAGAAAGCTTATAAGTAGGCTGAGTTTCTTCCTGCCCCTTAACCATTGGAGCAGCAGCATTTAGTTGTGTACGCAGTGCTAATAGCGCATCAAGTTCACAATCTACCGTTACATAGAAATGTGGGACTCTCTGTTTTGATTCCACCAAACGTGTCGCGATTGTTTTACGCATATTATTATGGGGAGCGAAGCTATATTCATCCTCTTTGAAGAGTTTCAATATCTGTTTGTCCGAAGCACCTGTAGCTATTAGCTCCCCTATCGGTGAGGAATAAGACACTTTAGACATATCGCTGCTCACAGCTTTTTCTACATCGCGCTTAATAATACGCCCATGCGGACCACTTCCAGAAATAAGGGATAAATCAAGACCTGCCTGAGATGCTAATCGCCGCGCTAAGGGAGAGGCAAAAAGACGAGCTTCCTTTTTATCTTGCTGTATTAATTGCCCAGTTGATGATTCATGAGACATTTTTATTCCCTTTGAGTCCGTCTGTTTCAGAGAATCTGTCTGTTTGATGCCCTCTGGTTTTTGTCTTGTAGAAGAAGAGATTTCTTCTGTAACTTTTGCAGCTTCAGCTAAATCTTCACCTTCTTCTGCTAAAACAACAATTAAAGCATTTACTTTAACGCCTTGTGTTCCAGCAGGAACAACAATTTTAGCAACCCTACCTTCATCAACGGCTTCGACTTCCATTGTCGCTTTATCCGTCTCAATCTCAGCAATAACATCACCAGAGGAAACCTTATCTCCCTCCTTAATATTCCATTTTGTTAAATTTCCCTCTTCCATCGTAGGGGAAAGCGCTGGCATTGTAATTTTAATGGGCATTATGCTTTCCTCCGTTATGCTCTGTATGTCACAGCCTTAACGGCCTCAATAATTTCAGCAGTATTAGGCAAAGCCAACTTCTCAAGATTAGCGGCATAAGGCATCGGAACATCTTTGCCAGAAATCGTAGCAATTGGCGCATCAAGATAGTCAAAAGCCTGCTGCATAACACGCGTTGCTATTTCAGTTCCCACAGATGACTGAGGAAATCCCTCTTCAATTGTTACCAAACGACCTGTTTTTTTAACTGACGAAAGAATTGTTGGAAGATCCATCGGGCGAATGGTTCGTAAATCAATCAATTCAACATCAATACCAAGTTTTTCAATTTCTGGTAACGCTTGAACAGCATAATGCATCCCAATTCCACATGCAACAATCGTCACATCTTGTCCAGACTTATGAATACGTGCCTTACCAATAGGCAAAAGAAAATCATCCAGTTGAGGAACATCAAATTGATGCCCATACAAAATCTCATTTTCAAGGAAAATAACAGGATTATCATCACGAATAGCAGCTTTCAGCAAACCTTTTGCATCTGCAGCACTATAAGGCATGACAACTTTCAGACCTGGTACATGACTATACCATGCAGCATAACATTGAGAATGTTGAGCACCAACACGGGCAGCCGCGCCATTGGGACCTCGGAAAACCATAGGAGCGGTCATTTGTCCACCAGACATATAACGTGTTTTGGCTGCTGAGTTAATAATTTGGTCCATCGCCTGCATCGCAAAATTAAATGTCATAAACTCAACAATGGGACGTAACCCACCAAAAGCAGCCCCGACAGCCAGCCCAGCAAAGCCGTGCTCTGTAATTGGGGTATCAATAACTCGGCGTTCTCCGAATTCTTCCAACAAACCTTGACTAACCTTATAAGCACCTTGATATTGCGCGACTTCTTCCCCCATAAGAAAAACTGTTTCATCACGCCGCATTTCTTCAGCCAAAGCCTGATTAAGCGCTTCACGAACTGTCATTGTAACCATTTGTGTTCCCGCCGGAATATCAAAATTAGGAGATATATCAAAAGTAGGAGCAGCCTGCGGAACTGACGAAGCCAGAGAAAGAGGAGATTCCTTAGTTTTTTGTGCTGTATCAATAGGTTGCGAAATATCCTCAGCACGCTCACCTTCTTCTAACAAAATCGCAATAACAGTGTTAACCTTTACGCCTTCTGAACCTTCAGGCACAAAAATCTTACCAAGAGTACCTTCATCAACGGCCTCTACTTCCATTGTAGCCTTATCCGTTTCAATTTCAGCAATAACATCGCCAGAGCTAACCTTATCACCTTCTTTCTTGAGCCATTTAGACAGTTTACCTTCTTCCATAGTTGGTGAAAGCGCCGGCATCAAAATATCAATAGACATACTTGCTTCCCTCGCATCAAACTAAAATATCAGTATAGAGCTCAGAAGCATCTGGCTCTTGATCACTTTGTGCAAAATCTACCGCATCAGCAACAATTGCACGGACCTCTTTCTCAATAGATTTTAAATCGTCTTCGCTCGCCCAATTTTTTTAAGAATCCGACTTTTTACTTGATCAATCGGATCGTGCTCCTCTTTTATTTTTTGGACTTCTTCCTTTGAACGATATTTTGCTGGGTCAGACATGGAATGACCACGATAGCGATAGGTCTGCATATCAAGAATGATCGGTCCTTTACCTGAGCGTGCCCAAGAAATTGCTTCATCAGCAGCTCCTTTTACTGATCGAACATCCATACCATCAACAACAATACCTGGAATTTCAAAAGAAAGACCACGTCGGGAAAAATCAGTTTCTGCAGATGCACGTGAAACTGACGTTCCCATAGCATACTGATTGTTTTCAATAATATAAACAACAGGAAGCTTCCAAAGTGAAGCCATATTAAAACTCTCGTAAACCTGCCCCTGATTTGCAGCACCATCACCAAAATAAACCAATGTCACATTATCTTTACCAAGGTACTGATTCGAAAATGCCAAACCTGAACCAATTGGAACCTGCGCACCAACAATACCATGTCCCCCATAAAAGTTCTTTTCTTTAGAGAACATATGCATCGAGCCACCTTTCCCTTTGGAAAAGCCACCTTGACGTCCCGTTAATTCTGCCATAACACCACGCGGACTCATCCCAACCGCTAACATATGTCCATGATCACGGTAAGACGTAATAACCTGATCACCTTCTTTTGCCGCTTTCAATGTTCCTATAACAACGGCTTCCTGACCAATATAAAGGTGACAAAATCCCCCTATAAGCCCCATACCATAAAGTTGTCCTGCTTTTTCTTCAAAACGGCGAATTAAAAGCATTTCACGATAAGCATCAATTTCTTCTTCTTTTGTAAAATCTGCTATTGGTGCTTTCTTTGTGGTGCTTGATAATGCAGTGCGCGCCGCCGACGCAGAATTTTTTTTAAGTCGTTCTGCCATATTAAACTCCCTTTTATGATTATTTAGGAATAACCTTTACGAACAAAAGTTACAAGCCTTATCAATCGGCTTAAACAATATCATTGCTGATTATTGTTTAAATTAAGCGATTTTTCATTTACCTTTAGTATCATTTCAAGGTATTAAGATTGTTAGTTCATTTGACTTAGAGAAGTTCAAGTTCTTTCGGACATACTCATCCAACATATCTTTTTCTATATGCCCGTTGCGTAAAAGAGAAATACGCTTTTCCATGAATATCCGCTCAGCTTCTATTTTATGAAGCTCCTTTTCTAATTCGCTAATATGCTGATTAACTTCACTGCGTGAATACAATCCATACTCACCATGATAAATGTGATAACTGAAATAGCTTAAGACTCCCACCGTCATAAGAGGTAGTACAAAGCGTACTTTGATTGATCGACGTTTCTGCTTTGTCCACATAAAATAGCACAGTCTTTACAGCACAAATTTCTTAATATTTTGCCCAACTATGCATGATTTTGATTAATACCTCATTACCAAATCTACACTAAATAATTTGTTATTTTCAATTTATCCCCCCTTAATACAATCAAAGTAAGCTGAATGACCCACTTTTTATATTATAAATATTGGATATCCTCTAATTTGTAGCTTTTTCCTAAAATTTCCTATTAAAATAAAAATAAAATCAACGGTATCCCCTATGCTTGGTGGTTTTTTCCTAACCAATTCCAATCCTCAAATTGATAACGCTTATCATCACCTCCCAAAACGAGATAAACCCCTTGATTTTGAACAATAATTTCACCCTTCATCCTTACCCACGCTCCTTATGTGTTATTCATAAAGAGATTATTTCTAATTTGATAATATGCGGATTAACCTCACGGTGTAAATACAATTTATAGCAGCCGTAATAAACGTGAAATTAGGATAGTTTGGAGCCTCCAATAATCTAATGCTATCCACTGCTATAAGCAGAAAAACAATGCACGCCTTAATTAATTTGCGTCTTTGCTTTACCCGTATAAAATAGCATTGTCTTTTTCAATACTTTTACTTAGCTGTACATGTTTTTTAATATCTCATATTAAATAAATATAGTACAATAATTTTGCATGATGCAACTTAATTATTTATAAAAATAAAAAGCGAACTGAATTACTTTCTCTTTAATTATAAAATTTTTAAAAATCTGTAATCTGATTCCCATCTTTATCCGTAAATTTTCCTCCAAGAATGACTATAAAATCAACAACTGCCCAAATTCCGGTAATTATCAATCCAAACAATGATAAAGATAGAACCAGCATTAAAGCACCAGTCCTAACTTTACCAACCATAAAACGATGGACACCAAAGATACCTGCACACCAACAAAGGAGTGCGAACATTATCTTTGAGTTCTCTGTACCTGGTCTCAACAATGGAAAAACAGAACTGACAACCCCCCCTTCACAGACAAAATCAACAGCATTACCAATCCTTGGTGGATTCTTTCCCAACCAATCCCAAGTCGCAAACTGATAACGTTTACCATCATCACCCGAAACGAGATAAGTTCCTTGATCTTGACTAATAATTATACCTCTCATCTTAATCCCTATAAATTTAAATACTTAAAAATTATTGCGTATATGCCTTTGATAAGAAATCTCAATTTCATAATCTAAATGATTGTATACTTTCATATTTTTTGCTCACAACTATACACGATATAAATCACCAGCATAATGCGCTTGGGCTCCTAGCATTTCCTCAATACGGATAAGTTGATTGTATTTTGCTAATCTATCCGAACGTGCAAGAGAACCTGTTTTAATTTGTCCACAATTCGTTGCAACAGCAAGATCTGCAATGAAAGAATCCTCTGTCTCGCCTGAACGATGAGATATAATGGCACGATAACCTGCTTTATGTGCTACCTCTACAGCATCAAGTGTTTCACTCAATGTACCAATTTGATTAACTTTTATGAGAATAGAATTGCCTACCCCCATTTTGATACCATCACGCAAACGTGCTGAATTCGTTACAAACAAATCATCGCCAACAAGCTGACATTTTTCTCCCATTGTGTCAGTAAGTAGCTTCCAACCTTCCCAATCATCCTCTGCCATTCCATCTTCAATTGTAATAATAGGATAATTTTTCACAAGCTGCGCTAAATAATCTACCTGCTCTTGGGTGTCACGGTATTTCCCCTCACCTTTATAAAAATACGAACCATTTTTATAAAATTCGGTTGAAGCACAGTCTAAACCAATGGCAATTTGTTCACCTGGTTTATAGCCACATATCATGATAGATTCCATAATAAAATCAATTGCTTGATCAGCACTTTTAAATTGAGGAGCAAAACCACCTTCATCACCAACATTGGTATTATAACCCGCATCTTTTAAACGCTTTTTCAATGCATGGAAAATCTCAGCGCCATAACGGATCGCTTCTCTTATAGTAGGAGCTCCTATAGGAATAATCATAAACTCTTGAAAATCAATCAAATTATCAGCATGAACGCCACCATTAATAATATTCATCATGGGGGTTGGAAGAATATGCGCTTGTGTACCACCAATATAACGATACAAAGGTAAATTTAATGAATCCGCAGCTGCTTTTGCAACAGCTAATGAAACACCAAGAAGTGCATTGGCACCAAGACGGGCTTTGTTTGGCGTTCCATCCAAAGCAATCATTGCTTGATCAATAGCAATTTGATTTGTTGCATCCCGCCCACCAAGTTCTTCAAGAATTTCGCCATTAACTGCAGCAACCGCTTTTTCAACACCTTTCCCTTGATAGCGCAAACCACCATCACGAAGCTCTATAGCCTCGTGTGCTCCTGTTGAAGCTCCCGAAGGAACCAGAGCGCGACCAAAAGCTCCATTCTCCAAATGAACATCAACTTCTACCGTTGGATTACCACGGCTATCAAGAACTTCACGCCCAATGATATCGACAATTATAGTCATATGTGTTTCCTTATCCAATAAAAGTCTCGATTCATTTATAATGCCCTATTAATGAAATATTTTTTCTCTTCTCAACTCAACTTTTTTGACAGATAATCAAATTCCATTAAAGTCTCAAGCAATCTTTGTAAATCATCAACTTTAACCATATTGGGTCCATCAGAAGGTGCATTATCTGGATCTTGATGTGTTTCTAAAAAAATACCAGCTACCCCAACAGAAACAGCTGCACGCGCTAAAATTTCAACAAATTGACGCTGTCCACCAGATGAAGCCCCCTGCCCCCCAGGTTCTTGAACAGAATGCGTTGCATCAAAAATAACAGGAGCTCCAAATGAACGTAAAATAGGCAACGAACGCATATCAGAAATAAGTCGGTTGTAACCAAATGACGTGCCTCGCTCACAAAGCATAACATTCGGATTACCACTGTAAACAACCTTTTTTAAAACATTCTCCATATCCCACGGCGCTAAAAACTGACCTTTTTTAATGTTAATAACACATTCCGTTTTGGCAGCTGCTACCAAAAGATCTGTTTGACGACATAAAAAAGCCGGTATTTGTAAAATATCAACTGTAGAAGAAACAATTGTACATTGCTCTTCTGTATGCACATCAGTTAATATGGGACAATCAAACTCTTTTTTTAAATCAGAAAAAATAGCCATTGCTTTTTCAAGACCAATGCCACGTGCCGCACTCAAAGAGGTTCTGTTGGCTTTATCGTAACTTGATTTATAAACAAACCTGATACCAAGCTGATCGGTAATTGTTTTAATACGACCAGCCATTTCAAAAGCATGATCACGACTTTCCATCTGACACGGCCCTGCAATTAATGAAAGAGGCATTTCATTTGAAAAAATCATATTTCCAACTTTCACACGTGCATTTGGTTTAGTCATTTTATCCCTCAAAAGCAAAGTAATCCAATTTACGCATTAAACTAATCGACTTTGTTCTACAGCGGCTTCAATAAAAGAAGAAAAAAGCGGATGTGGATCAAAAGGACGAGATTTTAATTCTGGATGATATTGAACACCAATAAACCATGGATGATCTACATATTCTATCGTTTCTGGTAAAATACCATCAGGAGACATCCCAGAAAAAATCAAACCACACTGTTCTAACTTATCCTTATAATCAATATTGACCTCATAACGATGACGATGTCGCTCGACAATCTTGGTCATCCCATAAATTTGAGCAATATGACTCTCTTCTTTTAATTCAGCAGCAAAAGCACCAAGGCGCATTGAACCACCGAGAGCACCATTTCTTGTACGTTTTTCAAGAACGTCTCCTTTAAGCCATTCTGTCATTAAACCTACAATTGGATTGTCTGTTTCGCAAAACTCACTTGATGAAGCATTCTCAATCTGTGCAATATTGCGCGCAGCTTCTATACAAGCTAATTGCATCCCAAAACAAATCCCTAAAAATGGAACTTTACGCTCTCGCGCAAATTGAATTGCTCGAATCTTCCCTTCTGCCCCTCGTGCCCCAAAAGCACCTGGAACCAAAATTCCATGGGCTTTTTGTAAAGCTGAAACAGAATCTTCTTTTTCAAAAAGCTCCGAATCAATCCACTCAATATTAACCTTCACTCTATTCGCTAAACCACCATGTGCAATCGCTTCAATAAGAGATTTATAAGCATCCTTTAAGCCCGTATATTTTCCTACAACAGCAATCGTAACTTCTCCTTCAGGATGGTGAATACGATGCGTAATATCTTCCCAACGATCCATCTTGGGGGAAGGTGCCGAATCGATTCCAAAAGCGCAAAGAACTTCAGAGTCCAAACCCTCCTTATGGTATGCCATAGGAACATCATAAATTGTTGGCATATCTAATGCCTGAATGACTGCATTGGAGCGAACATTGCAAAAAAGTGATAATTTGCACCGTTCTGTTTCTGGAATAGATCGATCTGCACGTACAAGCAAAATATCAGGAGAAATACCAACTGCTTGCAATTCTTTGACAGAATGTTGTGTTGGTTTCGTTTTTAATTCACCTGCTGAAGGAATATAAGGCATTAATGTGAGATGGACATAAACGACATTTTGTCTCGGTAGCTCATTGCGAAGCTGACGAATCGCTTCTAGAAAAGGCATTGCTTCAATATCACCAACCGTTCCACCTATCTCACACAAAACAAAATCAAATTCTTCATTTCCCATCGTAATGAATCTCTTAATTTCATCTGTAACATGAGGAATAACTTGGACTGTTGCCCCCAAATAATCACCACGCCGCTCTCGTTCAATGATATTGCGATAAATACGCCCTGTTGTAATATTATCTTGGCTATTTGCAGAACGCCCAGTAAAACGCTCATAATGACCAAGATCAAGATCCGTTTCTGCACCATCATCGGTCACAAATACTTCGCCATGTTGATAAGGTGACATCGTACCTGGATCAACATTTAAATAAGGATCAAGTTTGCGAAGACGTACGCGATAGCCACGAGCCTGTAATAACGCTGCTAACGCCGCCGCTGCGATGCCTTTTCCAAGGGAAGAAACCACACCACCAGTAATAAAAACATAACGTGCCATGGGCTTATGGTGATAAGCAATTTATAATGATTTTTCCAGCAAAAAATGCAAAAAGAAACAATTTTTCTTCTAAAATAAAAAAGGCGAAAAAAATCACCTTTTTTAAAAAGTCTATGTTTTCTTAAAAAACTATTTTGTACTGTTATCGGGAACTGTATTTTCAAGAACCTGAGGAACTGGACTTTCTGCTTCAGGATTTGTGGACTGTTTCTGTTCCTGCGAAGAATTCGAAGTGCCTCCTAGCTGTTCAAGAATAGAAGGGGAAGACTCACCATCTGATGATGGGACTGATCCTGAGTCTTTATTGGTAGAATTCTGCTCTGAATTAACCGGTATACGCTTTAAAATATCAGAACTAGAATTTGATATATTACTCACCACGGTAAGTCCAATAGACACAACAAAAAAACAACAGGCTAAAATAGCAGTCAAACGTGTTAAAGGGTTTCGAGATCCACGAGTTTTCATCAACCCTGAGCTATTACTCACACCTAACCCACCACCTTCTGAAGGTTGAATTAATATAATACCAACCAAAGTAATCACAATCAAAAAATGAATAACTATAAGTACTGTTTGCATAAACCCTGCTCTTCAAATAACTCTTTAATAGCTATTTACACATAAATAACGCACAATCCAAGGGGAAACTCAAATTTCTCTGCTATAGTTTACGACAAACATCGCAAATAGTTAAAAAATCAATCGCTTTTAAGCTTGCTCCACCTATCAAAGCACCATTAACATGAGCAATGCTTAAAAGCTCAAATGCATTGGATGGTTTTACTGATCCACCATAAAGCAAACGTATCTTATTGCCTTCATCACCAAAACGAGAGCGCACCCTATCACGAATGAAATGATGTACTTTTGCAATATCTTCTGGAGTCGCTGTGTTGCCGGTGCCTATCGCCCAAACTGGTTCATAAGCGATAATGGTATTCTCTGCTGTTGCATCATCTGGGAGAGATTCTTCAAGCTGCTGCGTGAGAATATCCAGTACTTTATTATTATTACGCTCCTCCAATGTTTCACCAATACATACAAGAGCCACAAGACCTGCTCGCCACGCAGCTTGCACTTTGGCACAGACAATCGCATCATTTTCCTGGTACACTGTACGACGTTCTGAATGCCCAATAATAACATGACTTGCTCCCGCTTCTTTAAGCATAAAAGCTGAAATATCTCCAGTATAAGGACCATGATCATCAAAGTGACAATTTTGTCCTCCCAAAAGGAGATTTTCACCATTCAGCGTATTAGAAGCACGCGATAAAAGCGTTGCTGGAACACAAATTAGGGCTTCAAATAGATGACCTAGATCAGAGCTAACGCCTGTAGCAATAGCACGCAACTCTCCAAGCGATTCACTCGTTCCATTCATTTTCCAATTTCCAGCAAGAAAAGGCCGAATATTTGGAGACATATTTTCACCTCAAGAGCTTTTACAATACATTGTTTATCTGTAGTTACCAAATTATAAAATGAAAGCAAGTCTTTAAAGCTTGCATCTTTCATCTCTTTATTGCAAATTCCATTACAGCTTTGATAATAACTCACATTAAAAATGGAACTTGAACAATGCTTGACATCATAAGAAATGCTACAAATTCTTGGATTTTTAGAATTTTCCTTGCTATTTTACTCTTATGCTTCATTCTTTTATGGGGGGTACCGCAGTTACACAAAAAAAGTGAAAGAGATCTTATTACTTCTGGAAAGTCCACAGTAACTGTCGATGATTATCGTCTTGCACTCGCCGATCAAAGCGCACGTTTAGCATATGCTGCTCATCTTGAACGAATGTTTACAACAAATGAAATGCAGCAATACCAAATTCCTGCTTTTGTATTTAATCAATTACAACAAAATGTACTGCTTGATGAACAAGCACGTAAAATGAAAATAAGTCTTTCAAAAGATACAATAGCTCATACGATTGGTTCTGATAAGATGTTCCAGGTAAATGGCACTTTTGATAAAAACTTGTTTTATAACTATCTTCAGCATTTACGTATTAGTGAAAGTGCTTTTCTTAATTATTACACCAAACAAGAAAAGCGTAATCAGCTGATTGCTGCTTTACTTTCTGATATGAAGGCACCAAATCTCTTTTATAAAGCACTTGCTCTTTATCAAGGAGAAATGCGTATTGCTGATTATCTCGTTATTGATCTAAAAGAAAAGAAAACAATTGCTGATCCTGATTACGAAACATTACAAAAATGGTTTGAAACACATCAAAGTCAATTTCGTGCTCCAGAATACCGTACTGTCTCTTTGCTATCTATGGAACTTAATGATTTTGTAAAACCTAAAGATATCTCAACAGATGAGGCGAAAGCCTATTATACACAAAATGCTTCACGTTTTGTAACGCCTGAAAAGCGTACATTCGAAGAACTGCGATTCCCCTCACGCGAAGAAGCCGATAATGCAGCAAAAAAAATAGCTGACGGATTGAGTTTTGATGAACTGGTAAAAGCTGAAAAAAAAACTCTTAATGACATAAAAAAAGGTCCTCTTGCAGAAAATGAACTTCCTAATCATCTGACATCTGAAATTTTTGAACTTCAACAAGGACAAGTCAGTCCTGTGATAAATGACTTACAGGGACCTGTTCTCATTCGCGTTACGCATATTGAACCTTCAAGCTCTCTTCCTTTTGAAAGTGTAGAAGAAAATATTCGCCAAATACTTGCCAAAAATCGTGCTACTGATGATATCCGTAACAATT
This sequence comes from Bartonella sp. OC16QHHD, assembly GCF_042194035.1. NCBI lineage: Bacteria > Pseudomonadati > Pseudomonadota > Alphaproteobacteria > Hyphomicrobiales > Bartonellaceae > Bartonella > Bartonella sp. OC16QHHD. Next base: position 39,412 of record NZ_JBHIMJ010000035.1, read on the forward strand.
ATGTAGCCATTGAAAATGCTCGTTTTGAGGGTGCTTCTCTCAAAGAGTTAGCTGACCAATACAAGTTATCTTTGCGCACAATTACTATTGATAAAACGGGAAAAACGCTTGAAGGTGCAATACTCACGGATTTACCTCAAAAAGATATTTTACTGAATGCCATCTATCAATCAAACGAAGGAGTCGATCTTGATCCTCTCTCTTTTCAAAATGGTGGATATCTCTGGTACAAGGTCGATAAAATTATTCCTGCCCGCGATAAGACACTTGAAGAGGCTAAGCTAGATGTTCTTTCTCAATGGAAAAATGAAGAAATCCAACGTCTTCTTGATGAAAAAGCCCAAAATGCTCTCAAACAGCTCACGGAAGGAAAAAGTCTTGTTGCTCTTTCTCATACCCTTGGTGTTACAAAACAAACAACACCCGCCCTCCGGCGTCAAGACTCATCTGAAATCCTTGGCGTTGAAGGGATTAAAGCATTATTTGCTGCTCCCAAAGGTCATTATGGCATCATAAAAGGTCCGGTTGCAACAAACCGTATCATTTATCAAATAAAGACTGTAACCATGCCTAAAGATATCACGTCTCATACTCTTTCAACTGAGGTCCGCGCCAATATAGATATGATGATAAGAGAAGATCTCAAGCTAGAAATGCTACAAGTTGCCAATAAAGAACATCCTTTGGAAATTAATAGCACAAATTATAATCAGATCTTTAACACTCTCCAATAAAAAGATTGTGCATAATTTTAAGAACTTATTGATAAAGTTTTCATCAGCTCTTCGTCTATAGTTGAAGAGGTAAGACGGGTTTCTTGTCTGCATATCTTAGGATCAGCGTTTGTATAATGATTCATTTTCTCGCAAAACAGTGCATGTATGGATTTGCGAGAAAATAGTCAATGGAATGTAGAATCGTTTTTGCAATGCATTAAAAAACATTATCCATCCAAAGGTTGTAAAGGTTGCCGCCCATTAAGCTATAAATATCATCCCTATCGTCATTCATTCATAGCTTATCATATTGCTACTCTTAATATTCATTCATAGGGAGCGTATTGCTTCTTCCTTAAATGATTTCATTTACACACCCAACTTATAATAGATAAAAAAACTATTTTTAAAATTCATTATAAAAATGGAGAAATCTTTTTCTATTCAAGACTCTCATTCAATATGAGAAAAAACGAATTATCATTATAAATCAATATATTCATCAATCATAACAGTCATCAATTATGATGTTATAATTTCTCAAAAATAAGAGTTTTTTATAGACTTATAGACTGCTAAGATAACTTCTCTCATAAAATAGAAATTTTATTTCATTTGCAAATGAGATACAATCAATACATTCAGAGTACTTAAAAGTTCTTCTTCAAACAAACCAATGTATTAAGATTTATCTCATGTTTTTCTTTCTCTGCATCTCACCCATCCAATACACTGAATAAAACATATTACTGATGAAGAAATACAGCGTATTTTCAAGATCATAAAATTTCTTATTCTTTTGCGTTCATAACAACCAAAACATCAACATTTTTATAACAAAAAAAATGGTTTGGAATCACAATAGCTCCTTTATCTTCATATGAGAAAATCAGTCTACATGTTACGCATTCCAACATAGTAATATTCTTTTACAATATCTTTGGAAAATTGCCGCTTATTGCTGCCCTTGTTATCAACCAATAGCGATACATCAATGGCAAAGTTGCGCTCTCTTGAAAAATTGCTGCCCCCAGCTGTATAGCTTTTTGAAGAGAAGCCGGTACAATGACCAATGGAAGAAAAGCTGGCTTAAGAACTCTCGGTAAAATACAAGAATACTCGTAAAATTGGGTATAATGATCGCGCGATAATGCTACCATAGCTTCAACAATACAACCCTTTTGTTGATCACTGAGACGATGAGATTCCAAAGCTTCCCTATTCACTCCTACAGCCTTTAATATATCAGTGGGTAAATAATATTGATATCGTGATTGCATGAATGATAAAAGACGCAATACACCGCTTAATCCTTGAGAAATCCCTCCATGTTCATAGATATCTGTAAACTCTTGTGCAGTTTCAGGATCTAATATCTGACAAGAAAGCTGTAAAATTATGCCTGCTGTCTCACCACAATAATGCTCTAGATCATGAAGTGTTTCTATTGGATTGTGATAAAGATCTAAAATTTGCGCATCACAATAACGTAAAAAAGCTGTCTTAGGTAAATTAAAAAGAGTCATTGCTTTTAATAAATCATTCAAAATCGGATTGTTTCCACTCGTTTGCATTTCACCATGAGCAATAGCATCATACCACCAACGTAACCGTATTTCTCCTATGAGTGGATCATGTACACTTTCGCGGATACGAGAAACTTCAGCATTAAATACATAAAGAGCAGCCAATGCTTGGCGCTTTTTTTTAGGTGCAAATAAAACCGATATATAGCGATCACGATCTATGGTACGTAAAATATCAAGACAATAAGGAAGAGAGCCTATCATTCTATGAACCTATTAACGTCCCTTTTTTAGCAATTAAATTAATACCCTCTTTTTATTCATATTAAAAAATGAAGGATAAGCAAATACAGTTCAGAAAATAAGATTTTTAAATGTGTCTCTTAACTGTATTATGAATTAAAATTTCTTTTCTAGTCCCTTTTCGTTTTAGAAAGAAAAAAATTAAATAAATAATTTTTCTGATAAAACTTATCTTATCGGACTTCAAGTTTTCATTTGCAATAAAAAAGCTAAAAACCAATCGTAACATGCATAGTAAAACTTGAACAACAAACAACGCAAAACACTTTTTCAGTGGATAGATGACAATGTTATTTTATAAAAAATGCACTGATCACAAAAACTTTATCAATCATTGACCTCCTCCCCATCCTAAAAGACAAAGGTTCTTACCAACACCAATTTGTAAAAAATCCAATTGCTCTCGGTGCATTTCTGTTACTATAAACGCATTGATTTATAATGATAATTTTGTGTTTTGTATGTTAAATTAGAATCCCAAATATCGTAGATATGCTTTCATTTCAAACCAATTCCATGTTACATCAATAAAAACTATTCCCTTGCACGTCACAAGCGGAACTGGCTTGTAGGTAAAAACTGTATAAGAAAGAATTAAAATGCCTCTTATGAACTGTCTTAAGTGCCAAGAGCTGATCACTCATGTGATTCATTAGGAACTATGAGCAAACTTTGTCCTGAATACTTGCTGCTGTATTTAAAAACACTTAATGTGTTAAGTTATGTATATTCTATACCCTTATATCACCGCCTTAAACGACAGTATTTTACAGCGCAGAAAATAATCACACAAGTCTTTCATGCTAGACCAGAGCCTTTGTTTTATTAAACAATACTCTATTCTACCGCAAATAATAACGCCGCAACAGCGCGATCTTCAGCCAATAAAACATTAAATGTACGCACCGCCGCTCCCGTACTCATTGTATCTGATGAAATACGTTTTTCCCATAAAAGCACCCGTAACTCTTCAGGTAATCGTAATAATTCAATTCCAGTACCTATTAATAAAACTTCGATTTCAGAAGCTTCTTCTAAAATACGAGATATATCCTCTTGAGTGGGAATAGGTCCTGCCATGTCAATGCCATAAATACCTGATGGTACACAAACAATAGAACCTCTATGAGACATATCAGCAAAACGAAATCCACCATTTCCATAAGCATCAATAGGTGCGCGACTTGGAAAATGTGCTTCACGAATTTGAATTGCATCGAACATGAACAAGCACCCTTTATTTTTGAATAATCCAATTGTCTTTGCTACTTCTCACCATAAAATTAAAGGAAGGCTGATACAAACATTGATATCTTAACCATAGCCTAGTATTGAAGTGGAAATTTTATATAAAACCCTAATCTTCTCATACAACAAGTATATGAAAATTCGATAATAAACCGCAATCAAAAGCTATACCTGCTTAAATAAATCTATCTTTTAAAAAGTTTTCTCAGCTTATTTACTCGCAAATTTCTTTTTATAGAAACAATGATCTTGTTTTAAAAACAGAAAAAATTGCGTAATATTCCATAAATAAAACAACTATTTTAATCATCTAAAGAAAACAAAAACTCCATTTTCTGTAGCCACTATAAAAGCCCCTTTTTCAATGAAATTGTCTTGATCTTGCCAAGCTTTTTATAAAAATGCTTAAAAAATGTAATAAACTGCCATTACACCTTAAGATGCATTTTCCTTTGATATAGCTTTTTTCTCTTTAGAGATACTCATATCTTCTTTCGTTGTCGTTTTAGATTTAGACTTTTGTGGTCTTTTTGCTTTAGCATTAAGTTTTGATTTTTTTTCTGCAATCGGCTCACCTTTAACGCGCACATCAGCTAATGTTGAGCGAATAACACGAATATTCATACTCTCACCAATTTCAACCTCTAATTCACCACTCTCGTCGTGAACCTTCGTAACCTTGCCGATAATACCACCACCCGTTATAACTGTATCACCACGACGTACTGCATTAAGCATTTCTTGGCGTTTTTTCATTTGGGCACGCTGTGGACGAATGATAAAAAAATACATAATTGCAAAAATTAAAATGAATGGGACAGCGCTAGCAAATGAAATTCCACCGGAAACATCGCCTGCAACTTGAGCATAAGCGTTCGTAATAAACATTTTTATCTCCTATAGTTAAACCTCAGGTATTTCCCACTCTATTAAAATGAAATTCCGATACAGAAAAAATTCCTAAAGAATTTATCATAAAAAGCAATAACTACATAATCTAATCACAGCTTTACAAAAATACAATAAATCCTTAAGAGGCAGAATACCAAAATACAATGAGAAAAATCTTAAAAAATAGATTCACTTTCCCCTATTGTATATCCTACAATACAAATCTTTTCACTAACTCAATAAATTATACAAGATAATTTTTCTAATGAACAAACTTTAATTTATATAGATAATTTATCGTTTTTGATATCAAATGACAGATCTAAATACAATAAAACGCTCTCATTTCAAACCTTCTGAATTAATCAAAACGATTTTCTTGCACGTCACACATATGAAATGAGCCTGTAGATAAAAACTTTTTAAGAAAGGCGTGAAATATCTTTTTTCATGCTCCTCTCAAATGCAAGAGCAATTGAAACACTCAAAGCTGACAAATAGTATGATACTACTGTCTTACACTTTCATAAATACAAAAATGGTAATATCTACCGACCCCAACGAACTACTTTCCTAAAACCAATGATTTTTTGCTGCAATGTTATTGATTTAAGAAAATCAATTATTTTTCATTAATTTTCTATAAACTGTAAGACTATTCAAATGTAAAAGTCATCAATAAATTAGTTTTCTAAATATTTAAGGGGATCAACAGGTAATGAATTCTTACGCATCTCAAAATAGACACGTGGCGTTTTAACATTTCCTGAAACACCAGATTTAGCAATCTCATCACCGCGCCTTATCCTTTGTCCTTTGTTAACAACAAGCTTACTATTACATCCATAAATAGTGATAATATCATTTTCATGTCGAATCATCACAACATTACCAAGCTCTTTTAGTCCATCTCCCGCGTAAATAACCACACCATTTTCTGCCGCCTTTACCGAAGACCCTTCAGGCACTGCAATATCTATTCCTCGATTCATTACTGTTCCCTTTTTTTGACCGAACTGGCTTAATAAACGCCCTCGTACTGGCCAACGCATCTTAGAAATTCCTGTGGCTTGCGGAGTCATCATATTATCTGTATTCGTAACAGTACTTGACAAACCAGTCTCATATTTCAATTGCGTCATCTGTTTAGAAAAATTTTTCTCAGAGCTTGATTTGTTCATCTTTGCAGAGGGTGGCGTTATTACAGGAGCTTTATATATAGGAGAGGACTTCTTGTTTTTTATAGAGGACATCACTTGAGATTGGGATGCAGATTCTGTTGTTGACACTGCCCAATCGTTATTATTGTGTGCATTTGAAGCTGCTAATGTACGCCTGCTTGGAACAACAAGGACCTGACCGATATAAATGGAATTGCTGTTTATACCATTTGCTAATTTTAATGCCTCAACACTAACCCCTACTTGTCGTGCAATACTGAGCAGTGTATCTCCACTCTGGACAATATAAGAACTCCGCCGAAAAATAGGAGATTTATCCATTTGTGAACGAGAAAGTGTTCCAAGATTACGTGGAGGGGCGCCCATAACGCGACCATCAGAAGAAGTTATCCTACCTTGATGTGGAAAATTATAGGGGGAATTATCATCTCCCCACGAATCATCGCTTGATTCCACAGGTGGCAATTCAGTGCTTTGTATCATACCACTACCGTATGATAGCATTCGCGGATCTGTATACATAGTGCTTGATATATTTGATTGAGATGATACCGCACGATGAGAGAACGTATTGGAAAAACGCTGTGTACCAGAACTACAACCAGCAACAATAGTTACCACCGCTAAAAAAGTTATTCTCTGAAAATTATGCTGGAAAATATTATCCAAAGCTTTTAGACACATCGTTTTGCTCACTCATCAATAATCAACTCACTCCATTAAAGCTTTTTTAAATTACCGAAGAGTTAAAATGAGATGTTTTATTCATAAATATCTTTATATAAGATCAAAATGAATTTAACGTAGACAATTTGCAGAAATTTCTTAGCTTTTAAAAATTAAAGTATCTCTGCAATGCCTTTAATAAAAGGTTGGTAACGCACTTGGAACAGTTCTAAACACTCAAATCGACTACCAATTTTTGTATAGCGCGTCACCGTTTGTACCCCTTCGTCAGGTCCTATCGCCTGAATGAGAATTCCATTTTCAGCTAAAAGTTCTAAAAATTCCTTTGGTTCATCAAAACGTGATGGCCAAATAAGAATGCGATCAAATGATCCTAAGCCTGTCACACTATGACTTCCATCAATCTGCCGTATAACAATATTTTCAATTCCTAAAGTTTGAAATTTTTGGCGTGCTAAATCAACAAGCGTTTTATAACGATCAATCGTTGTCACACGGTCACTCAGACATGCCATAAGAGCAGTACAAAAACCAGATCCTGTACCAATTTCTAAGACACGATGCCTTTTTTTCAAAGATAATGCCGAAAGAATTAAGAGTTGTTCTTCCAAACGTTCCATATATTCACCACACTCAAGGGGAATAACTTTATTATCATAAGCACTATTGAACCAAGGAGCAGCAACAAACTGTTGACGCGGAATTTTCTCTAATGCCGAAAAAAATCGCACGTCATCAATGCCTTTGCTACGCATTTTCAGTACAAGAGCGGCTAACTCCTCACGAAATTGTAAAATACCCTTTTGCCCCATAGTATCATTCAATCTCCAATGGAGGTGCACTTTTATCATACTGATAAACTGCTTCTTTTAAAATGGCAAAAACTTGCATCTGTGTATCATCACCTCTTGGCAATAAACGCATATTGTCTCTCCTTTCGTAAAATTAAGCAGTAATACAGCGCATGCCTCCCATATAAGGTTGTAAAACATCTGGAATAATAATTGATCCATCAGCCTGTTGATAATTTTCAAGTACGGCAATAAGACAACGTCCAACAGCCGTACCAGAACCATTAAGGCTATGAACAAAATGCAATTTTTTATCGCCGTCTTTACGATAGCGCGCATTCATACGACGACCTTGAAAATCTCCACAAACTGAACAGCTAGAAATTTCACGATAACATTCTTGACCAGGAAGCCAAACCTCGATGTCATAGGTTTTACGCGCTGCAAACCCCATATCACCCGTAGAAAGAACCACTGTGCGAAAAGGCAAACCAAGCCGTTTTAATATATCTTCTGCACATTCTGTCATACGTTCCAATTCAATTAAAGACTGCTCTTCACTGGTAATCGAGACCATTTCAACTTTCCAAAATTGATGCTGACGCAACATACCGCGCGTATCACGACCGGCTGCTCCCGCCTCTGAACGAAAACAGGGAGATAAAGAAGAAAATCGCAGTGGTAAATCTGATATTTCAAGAATTTCATCGTTGACCAAATTGGTTAATGGCACTTCTGCTGTGGAAATAAGCCATCGACCATCTGTTGTACGAAAAAGGTCTTCAGCAAATTTCGGTAATTGTGCTGCTCCGTAAACAATCTCATCACGAACAAGAAAAGGTGTTGAGACTTCTGTGTAACCATTCTCATTGACATGCACATCAAGCATAAATTGGCCTAATGCTCGTTCTAGCCGTGCTAACGCCCCTGAAAGTACTGTAAAACGTGTTCCAGACAAACGACTAGCTCGTTCAAAATTCATCTGTTTGAGATCTTGACCAAGATCAAAATGTTCCTTTGGTGTAAAATTAAATGTTGGAGGTGTACCAAAATGTCGAATGACGACATTATCACTTTCATCTTTACCTTCTGGAACATCATCTAATGGAATATTTGGAAGTGCTGAAAGAAGTTTCTCAAGACTCTCCGTCAGTTGTTTTTCTTCCACTGTTGCAGAGGAAAGAAAAGCTTTAATCTCTTCAACTTCAGCTCTAAGACGTTCAGCCATTTGCTGATCAGATACAGCCAAAGCCTGCCCTATTTCCTTTGAAACAGCATTGCGACGTTCCTGCGCCAATTGCACCTTAGCAATATGCGATCGACGTGCAAGATCAAGTTGTATTAACCTTTCAGCTTGTGGCTCAAGACCTCTACTTACGAGTGCTTTATCTAATTTCTCAGGATTGTCACGAATCCACTTAATATCAAGCATAAAAATTCCTCATTTATATTGTTTTTATTCATTCCTTATCGCATAAGATTATACACTTTTCTTAAGCGAATTTTCTTCTCTTTTCTATACTGTAAGCAATTAAAATTGAAATCTCGTAAAGTGCTATCGTTGGTAAAGCCACTGCAAACATCGTAAAAAAATCCGACGGCGTTATGATTGCCGCAATGATAAAAGAGAGCAAAATAGCCCATTTTCGTTTAGAAACCAAATCATGAGACGTTAAAAATCCAATTTTTGTTAAAAGACTGATGACAAGAGGTAATTGAAAAATCAAACCAAAAATTAGGATAAATGATGTCATAAAGCCCAAATAATCAGAAATACGCACTATAAACTCTATTTTTAAATGAACATCTGGAAGAAATTGTTGAGAAAGGCTAAACCATAGTATTATTGGCGCTAATAGACCATAAACAAACGCTCCCCCAATACAAAATAAAATAGGCCCCCCAATGAGAAATGGTAAAAAAGCCATCCGCTCATTTTTATAAAGCCCTGGTGCAATAAAACTATAAAACTGAAAAGCCGTATAGGGAAAAGATAAAATAATTCCCCCAAAAGCAGAAAGTTTCATCTTCGTTAAAAAAGTTTCCCATACTTGCGTTGATTGCAAACGAATACCCTCAGGGTTACCCCCTGCTATTTTCATTGCCCACTGATATGGCCATAGTAAAAAATTTAAGATATAATCTTTAACAAGAAAACACATCATAAAAGCGATCATAAATGCAACCAAAGCAGAAATAATTCGCTGACGAAGTTCAATTAAATGTTCTAAAAGTGGAGTCATATTAGCATCAACTTCATCTTTTTTTACATTCATGACACATCTTCTTTTTTTTATCTTTAGGAGAAACAAAAATGTTTTCAGAATGATGAGAAGCTATAGAAACTGTCATATCTTTCTTGATTACCTTTTGATCACATTCCAAAATTTCTTTATCTTTTTTAAATTTATGATGTGTTTCCTTAACATCCCAATTATCGTGGATATCCTCTAATATATTTTGAGTGGGATCAAAAGTTTCTGCCAACTTCTTGCTTGAATCGCTAATATCCGAACATACTTTTTGCAAATCATCGCGCTCGATTTGTCTTATTGCATCATCAAACTGATGACGAAGTTCATTTGCTGTTGAATACACATACGCTCTTATCTTTGCTACTGTCTTTAATATTTTAGGTAAATCTTTTGGTCCAACGACAATGATGAGAACAAGTAAGATTACGATAAACTCTGGTCCGTCAATCCCAAACATCTCTTAATTCGACTTTCTCATCAAAAAATATTGCACAATGATGATTGCGTTTTTGTTACTGTTTTTTAGCAACAGATGTTTTGCTTTTTTTAGAAGCAGAAGAAACCTTTCTGCGCGCTGTTGCATGTTTTACCGATAACGGCTGAGATTGTTGAGATTCTACATCAATCATTTGGGAAGTAGGAGCCATTTCAACTTTATCCTCAATGCTATCATCTTCTTCCTTCATATTTTTTTTGAAGGCTTTAATTCCTTTAGCAACATCGCCCATTAATTCAGAAATTTTACCGCGACCGAAAAGCACAAAGATAATCAATAAAATTATAATTAAATGCGTTGGTGAAAAAATATTACCCATTATTCTCTCTAACTTTATGCTTTTAAATTTGATTTCATTTATTCATGCTTCCTCTGAAGAATGTATCAAATATAATATCTTACTTATATATTTTCTTCTTAACTTAAAAGCAATTACACGCTTTTATTGCAAAAAGAACTTTTTATCCTCTCATCCTTTTTTAGCGTATTATAACACAAACCATTCAAAAATGATAAACCACTTCATACAAAGTTCAAAACACTTAAAAACTTTTCTAAAATAACTTCATCTGATCTCTTAGGTTACTCATCTTCCTGTAAATACTATAGCCAATGTCTTTCCTTTTAAACAATGTTGTACGTATCATTACAAACATTTCCGCCAAATTATCCTTTACTGATAAAAATCATAACATGCTGTAAAACATTTTACGTATTCAATTAAAAAAATCAGAAAGAAAAATCTCTAAAAAACTTTCTTAACACATCATCGGTCTCTTCAAAAACGATCATCTTACGCACAACATTTATTCTTTGCGTTGGGGTGGGAATTTTATCATCCATTATTCCATATACAATACGAAATATGAGCCATCATCGTATTCAATTAACTATCTGTCGTGTAAATAAAAACTATTAGCGGAAAGAGTAAAAATGTACTTTATGAACCAACTCAAGTGCCAAGAGGTATGGCAATACTGCTAAAAAATAAAAAAGGTACCAGCTTGTGCCTTTATTCAATAAAATACCTCCATATAACCAGCTCTCTAAGCCACGGCATGCTCTAACTATTACAAGTCTCCGGATTCTGGGCATGCGTTCTCATAATATCATGTGTTTAACCTATCTCAGTATTGAAACCAGAATGGGCATTAATAGAAAATTATATTCAATCAAAAGCATGGCATCGAAGCATAATTCATGTAAAAAGAATTTCTTATCCTCGCCTTTTTTATAAGATTTCCTTATAAAGCCGCTCGATAATACAGTGTTAGAGATAAATAAACCTATTTAATTTAGTTTAAAATTCTCATTTTATTGAAATAGCTTGCAGAGTGCATATCAATTTTCAAAAGTTTTATTTTAGCGTCATACACAATAACCTAGCCATTTAGCGTGTATAATGTAAAGCTTTGGCTCCGCTTAAAGCAATGAGATTCATTCATACTTTTACAAAAATCTATCACTATAACACCAGCACTTTATTGCTCTCTCCATAATTTTACGCTCGCTAAAAAACTGATCAATGTAACAATGTTTTTATCAAGCATTTGAAATTCTTTAATCTTTAAACAAGCAAATTTATGAATGAATTTGAAAGATACCCTTCAATTTTTCAACAAACTTCACTAATATTCTCGTTAATTGAGTGTTTTTTATAGTTTTCCTAAAAGAGTCCGCGATCATAAAAAATTCTCTTACAACATAAATATCTCTATTGAAATGTTTGATCTCTTCTTGTCTATCTTTCATATAAAAAAATTAAAATTTTAACGATTAATCTCATTATATAAAATAGCTCTGTGAATAAATGCTCCCATAACATTAATATTTTTTCTGTAGTGTATAATTGGGGGGTGAGGGCATTGTTTGATTTCTACAAGAGTATTTTTATGGATATCAATTCTATTATTCTATGCTAATAATCCGGTACAGTTATACATAATGATAGAGTTTACTCCATGAATTATCGGCATATTTATCATGCTGGCAATTTTGCTGATGTTTTTAAACACATTATTGTCACTCGCATTGTAGAATATCTCAAACGCAAAGAAAAAGCTTTTCGCGTTATAGATACGCATGCTGGAATCGGTATTTATGACCTTTCTTCTTTAGAAGCACATAAAACAGGAGAGTGGCGCGAAGGTGTCCAACGACTTTTTTCAACTCCTATCCCAGAAGATTTAAAAACACTCCTTTGTCCATGGTGTGACATCATTGATGCCCTCAATAAAGGGGAAAAAGAAATTGTATTTTATCCTGGATCTCCTGTTCTTATTCGTCAATTATTACGGAAACAAGATCGCCTCACCGCAATAGAATTGCACAATGAAGATTATCATATTTTAGCAAAAAACTTTGCAGGAGATTATCAGACAAAAGTTCTGCATTTAGATGGTTGGCTTTCCTTAAATGCTCATGTACCACCTAAAGAAAAACGTGGGTTTATCCTTGTTGACCCTCCCTTTGAAAAAGCTGGTGAGTTTTCCCGCCTTATTGAGGGATTAACGAAAGCCTATCGTCGCTTTTCTGGAGGGATCTACGCTTTATGGTATCCTGTTAAATATGACAAAGAAATTGAAAGTTTTCTTCACGCGCTTTATCAAACCGGAATTCCTAAGATTCTACAGCTTGAAATGCGTATCCGAAAAAGTTCAAGTCCACCGACAATGAATGGAAGTGGTATGATTATTATTAACCCTCCCTACCTTTTGGAAGAAGAAATGAAAAAACTCAGCCCCTTTCTTATCAACCGTCTTGGACAAGATGAAAATGCCAAAATAACTCATAAGTGGCTTCAAAAAGAACATCTATTATTTTAGATCTTTCTCTGATATTTTTCCTAAATCAAATATCATGTTGTAAGATATAAAGACTTTGAATGATAAAGTTCTTTGAATAATACCAACATATTATAGTAGTAAGCTAATAACGATCAGCGTGAATTATTTTTTTAGAAAGCCTATCCTCTTAATCATTATGGATTTCTTATTTCAATCATTTTAATGGATAAATTAGGCAAATTCATAAAGCTGTTTTAGAATAACAACTCTCATATTTTTTATGAAAGATCGGCTCTCTAAAATCATACTCTTATGTTATAAGATATTATTTATAGAAAAAAATTATAAAGACATGAATAATCATTATTTAATAAAAAAGAATATTTCATATATTAAACAAACAACATATTCGTAATAAACGGAATGGTCCTGAAAAATAATACAAATTATCCGCAAAATGAACGGGAAAATCTTTCTTTTCTCTCTAATATTACATGGCATAATGCCAATCAAAGCAATGAGAAAAATCAATTCCAGGGTATCAAGTTCATACAAGAGTTTGTTAGACACCTTCCGCATAAGCCTGGGGTTTACCGGATGATTGGTGAAAATGGTGATATTCTTTATGTTGGCAAAGCCCGTAATCTCAAAAAACGTGTTTCAAACTATACACGTGAACAAGGACACAATAATCGTATTACCCGCATGATTCGTGCAACATATCATATGGAATTTATCGTCACCCATACAGAAACAGAAGCACTCCTTTTAGAAGCCAATCTCATCAAAAGATTGCATCCACATTTTAATGTACTCCTGCGTGATGATAAAAGTTTCCCTTATATTATGATTACAGATGATCATCGAGTGCCTGCACTTTACAAACATCGTGGTGCTCGAACACGAAAAGCTCACTATTTTGGTCCTTTTGCTTCTGCTGGTGCAGTGACACAAACAGTTCATGTTTTACAACGCGCCTTTTTATTACGAACCTGTACTGATTCAGTTTTTGAAAACCGTACACGCCCCTGTTTGCTTTATCAAATTAAGCGATGTTCTGCACCTTGTACTCATGAAATTAGTGACAGTGATTATAAAGAACTGGTGAAAGGAGCAAAAGCGTTCCTTTCGGGAAAAGATCAATCTATTAAAAGCGATATGGTTCAAGCTATGCATAAAGCCGCAGAAAATCTTGATTTTGAACAAGCAGCTTCCTATCGTGACCGCTTATCAGCCCTTTCTCACATACAAAGCCATCAAGGTATTAATCCTCAAACGATAAAAGAAGCGGATGTATTTGCAATTGCGCAAAAAGAAGGAATGACTTGTATTCAAGTGTTCTTTTTTCGCATGGGGCAAAATTGGGGAAACCGTGCCTATTTTCCTAAAGCAGATCCCTCTTTTTCCCGCACTGAAATTTTAGCGAGTTTTCTTGCCCAATTTTACGATAATAAACCACTTCCCAAAAGTATCCTTTTATCTGAAGAAATTGAAGAAAAAGCACTTCTTACAGAAGCATTTAGTCTCAAAGCAAACCACAAAGTATCCCTCTCTTTACCCAAACAAGGTGAACGGAAAACTCTTGTTAATCGTGCCTATCTCAATGCTCATGAAGCACTTGAACATAAGCTTTCTGAAACAGCCACCCATACAAAATTGCTTCAAGGTCTTGCTAAAACATTCCAACTACCTTTTCCTCCACGCCGGATAGAAGTCTATGACAATTCTCATATCATGGGAACAAATGCTGTAGGGGCTATGATTGTTGCTGGTCAAATGGGATTTATTAAAAATCAATATCGAAAATTCAACATTCGCTCAACAGATATCACGCCTGGCGATGATTTTGGCATGATGAAAGAAGTGATTAAACGAAGATTTTCACGCCTTATCAAAGAGTATGATCTGCCAAATAGAAGTCATGACATAAAAGATGATGATCTTTTTCCCATTTGGCCTGACCTTATCTTAATCGATGGTGGTGAAGGACAAATCAACAGCGTACATGAAATACTTGCTGAGTTACAATTAAATGATCTCTTCACAGTTGTTGGAATCGCCAAAGGTGTTGACCGTCATGCAGGACGTGAAAGATTTTTTATAAAAGGTATTTCCCCCTTTACACTTCCTCCACGTGATCCTATCCTCTATTTTTTGCAACGTCTGCGTGATGAAGCACACCGTTTTGCGATTGGAACTCATAGGATAAAACGAAAAAAAGCAACATTCAAAAACCCACTTGATGAAATCGAAAATATCGGTCCGACAAGAAAGCGTGCGTTGCTTCATCATTTTGGAAGTGCCAAAGCTGTTGCTAGTGCCTCATTTGAAGATTTAAAAAAAGTTACGGGAATCTCTATGACAATTGCACAAAAAATTCATAACCATTTTCATGAAAAATAGGCTTGTTTCATAATCTTCGCCTTGTTACGTTTAGGAAATATATTCTCTTTCACAAGAATTAAAAATGGCTCCATGAAAAATCATACTTTTTCTTTTCCAAATATTTTAACTTATGCACGAATTGTTGCAGTCCCAATGGTTGTTGCATGCTTTTTTTTAGAAGGGCGACTACAATCAAGTGATATCACTCGCTGGATTGCTGTTTCCATTTTTATCGTTGCATCCATTACTGACTTTCTTGACGGTTACCTTGCTCGTATTTGGGAACAAACATCCAATATTGGTCGCATGTTAGATCCAATCGCCGATAAACTTCTCGTCTCTGCTTGTCTGCTCTTGCTTGCCGCAGACAGTACCATCGCTGGGTGGACACTATGGGCAGCTATTATCATTCTTTGCAGAGAAATTCTTGTATCAGGATTACGTGAATATTTGGCTGAGTTAAAAGTTAGTGTTCCTGTCTCTCGTCTTGCAAAATGGAAAACTTTTGTACAGATGATCGCTATTGTATTTCTTTTAGCTGGACCAGCCGGTAATAAAATTTTCCCTTACACAGTAGAGTTTGGCATTACTATGCTGTGGATTTCTGCCCTCCTTACATTGTGGACAGGGTGGGATTATTTTCGTGCAGGTTTAAAACACGTTATCCTATGAATAGTATGGAATTTTATAATGATGATTTATCTTTTTGTACTTAAATAAAAGATGAGAATAGCATAAGATTGATTTGTTTTAAATCTATTAATGATAAATCAATAAAACACTTTTTTGCACATTACAAGTAAGGGTAGCGTGTAGATAAAAACTCTTCAGAAAACAGTAAATAGGCTTTATATTTTCGTAAAAGCAGCTGCAATATTAAAAGCTAAAAAAACGATTAATGCTCCATATGCTTTCAAAAAAATCTATAATCTCATAAGCAAAAAACCGAAATATAGTGTTTCGGATTTTTGCTTCTTATATACGCTTTATTATTATAAACGCTTTATTAACCAACAATTTCTACCTCAGGAAACCAAAAGGCGATTTCTGTTTTTGCCGTTTCAGCACTATCGGATCCATGGACAGAATTTTCGCCAATCGATAAAGCATGAACCTTACGAATTGTCCCTTCTTCTGCATCACTAGGATTCGTAGCCCCCATTACTTCACGGTTTTTAGCTATTGCATTTTCACCTTCCAAAACTTGTACAACGGTTGGACCAGAAGACATGAATTCAACCAATTCACTAAAAAAAGGACGTTTTTTATGAACAGCATAAAATTTTTCAGCCTCACGTCTGCTCATCCAGACACGTTTAGACGCAATAACACGTAGCTCCGCATCCTCAAGCATTTTAGTAATTGCGCCAGTCAAATTACGACGGGTTGCGTCTGGTTTAATCATCGAAAAAGTACGCTCTAAAGCCATTTAACCACCTTTATTTCATTTATAATATTCTCTAGCCATTTCTATAGCGAGCAAGGAGCCCTTTGCCAAGTGACTCTGCAAAAATCTACACAAATTCTCATAAACATAGAATAAATTATAAAGAAAACTTTAATAAAAATACCTGCAATTGCTTATCCCATCATAAAGATGCGCTACCGAATCTCAATAAATATTGAATCCTCTTTCATAATCTTAAATGCTTCCTATCAAAATTATCATTGAAATCAATCAAAAAATAACCATATCGTTAGAAACTATAGCGTACACCTAAAATACCCTGAAGGGACTGTTTTGTTTTACGCCCTTTAATATAATGTGCCTCACCATATAACTTTAACTTCTCACTCACTAAACTGCTTAAACCTATTCCTAATTTACCTGCATTCCCCGATAAGTCAGTGGTAAATGGATGGCGTTGATTAATTAACGTTTGATTGTCATCTTTATTCTCACGCAACCATGCTGCTGTAATATACGCAAGCGATGAGGAATCTATGTGAGAACCAAATTCATATCCTAAAGATAAGCCAACCTCACTGCGTAATGAAGTGAATGGACGCATGTCACCTGTCATGTCATTCGATAACTTGATTTCTTTACCCTCAACTTGTAACCATGTAAATTTTCCATAAGGCTGTAACCAACTGTTCTTTGACGTCTTAAGTCGATAACCAGCTTCAAAGGAAGTTCCCAATGCCCTTTGAGTATATGTTCCTTCAATCTCTAAACCATTCGTTGAAACGGCTTTTAGANCCATTCGATAACTTGATTTCTTTACCCTCAACTTGCAACCATGTAAATTGTCCATAAGGCTGTAACCAACTGTTCTTTGACGTCTTAAGTCGATAACCAGCTTCAAAGGAAGTTCCCAATGCCCTTTGAGTATATGTTCCTTCAATCTCTAAACCATTCGTTGAAACGGCTTTTAGAGTATTTTGATAATGATTGTATTTTAAAATACCATCGAGATACCATCCACTATGATCCAAATAAGTGACATAAGCGCCAATACCATAAGTATTGATTCCACTGTTACCCCCCCGTGCATGCGCAACACGGGCACGATCATAACTGCCAAAACCACCTATATAAAACTCTCCATTTTCCCACTCGCTTAAACCATTGATCCCCAAAACGATACCGGTCTGATCCAGTTTAAAATCTATATGCTCTGTAACAACACTCTCTTTAGATTTAATCGCATAGCTCCATAAAGCCGTATTCTTTTTACTTTTATCTAGAATTCCTCTTCCCGCACTTACGGTTTGCATTTCATTGTGAAAAACCATCGCTGGCGCCATAGACATAGACAATACCGCATCTGTAGAGGGAGTGGTCAAAAAGTGAGAAACTGAAAGATTCTCACTCAATTGTGGAAAAGGTNTTTTATCTAGAATTCCTCTTCCCGCACGTACGGTTTGCATTTCATTGTGAAAAACCATCGCTGGCGCCACAGACATAGACAATACCGCATCTGTAGAGGGAGTGGTCAAAAAGTGAGAAACTGAAAGATTCTCACTCAATTGTGGAAAAGGTTGTTCTTTATGAACTGGACGCACAATCATTTGATCGGCTAAAGAGTGAGAAGAGGTTGAAACAGCAGTTTGTTGTTTTTCATCAGAAAGAGGATGAGAACTTCCTGAACCTAAGACTTCAGTAACGTGACTTCCAAGAGAGGAAATAGTTGGAGATACAGAAGCCTGAGATTTTTGCCTTAAGTTTTGGCGGTTTTTTCTTCGACGTGGCAATTTAATAGCATGCTCTTGTGGTGCTGTAATCGTTGAAAGAGAAGAAACTGATTGATTTTGATTTAAATGCCGCATAGATCTGCTTCTGCGTGGCGCACTATCCATGTAAACTGCAGTCAAATACCAAATTTTTCCCTCTTCATTCTCAATATTTTTGTGTTTTAAGCCATAAGTATAAGTTCCTCCATCAACCATTACAGTTTTTGCGCCAGAAAAACTTTGTAGAGTAAAAGATGCGCTACCACTTTGATCAAAAATTAAATCAAGTCCTGCTGAAGAAGGATCAACAACTTCAATACCAGAATCTACGGCACTTATTGTGTGAAAACCACTCCCATTCTCAATAAAGAGGTAATCACCTTTTCCTTCTGCAAGGCTAACATTAAAATCGAAATGTAGACTCCTTGCTAGATTATTAATATAAAGCTGAGAGTAATATAAATCATCTTCAGAAGAGGTGAAAATGACTTTTCCTACACCGCTTAACTGCTGAATGCGTGTACTTTTGTCGTCAAACCCACGAGCAACGGAGTATAATTGAGCGTCTTCTCCATTTAATTCAATGTTTTCTACTATAGTTTGTTGACCATCACCTCCAGCATCAAGATAGATCCCACCAAAATCTTGAACTTTTATTTCTCCTCCTAATATTGCACTAGGAGAAATCCATGAATTGGCATTACCTTCAATCGTTAGATTCTTCACAATTCCACCCGCATAGACTTCTTGAACACCACCAGTGCGTAAAATTACTCTATTCGCTTCACCCCCTGCTAAAACACGCTGCATACCCTCTGAAAAAACTTCAGTATTTACGGCTAAACCACCACTCTTTTGTATAAAATCATCATCATCTGCGAACCATTTAGCAAGAGTTTGTATTCCTCCACTCATCACTTTTGTTCCCACAGCCATCCCATCATCATATACATTCTGCTGTCCCGGCGTATCACCTTGACCATAAAGTGTCGTGTTATAAGCGCTGCTCCCCACAATTCCACCATTTACATAACCATCTCCGGAAACAAGCTGCTCCCCACCATAAATTTCAGCTCTCAATGCGGTTCCTCCTCCCTCCACTCTTTGTTTTCCACCCTCGTAAATAATCGTAAATTCTGAAATCTCTTGCTCCCCTACAATCTCAACACCACCATTTTCAATTGTCGTATTCTTACTGAAACCACCAGCTTCAACATAAAGTCTTCCTGATCCCTGAATTGTATTGTTAATGGACTTCTTAAGAACACCTCGCTCTCCATCATCAGAGATATAAACTACGTTATCATCACCGAGCAAAGAGCTTTGTAGAATTCCTCCTCCTTCGCCAATACTGTAATCAATTACATCAGAGATACTAAAATCTTTTGACGATGTCATATTTTCTTCTTTTTCAGGAAGCTTATCTATAGGTGACTCCGCATAAGGTGAAGAGATTACAGGAGCAAAAGTTATTTGTGACGTAGCCAAATACCAAGTCTTTGCCCCATTATCATCTTTTGTCTTTAAGCCATACATGTAGACTCCATTATCAATCGTACTCGTCTCTTCTCCAGAAAAATCTGTCAGAGTAAAATGCGCATTTCCGCTTTGATCATGAATTAAATCAAGCTCCAAAACTAAATTCTGATCTTGTAGAGGAGAATTGGTAATTTCAACACCAGAATCGATAACGCTTATGGTGTGATAACCTGCTCCTTTTTTTATCAAAAGATAATCACCGCGCTGTTCTGCAAAATTAGTATGCAACCTAAAATGTAAACTCCCTGAAAGATCATTGATCTCAAGTGTAGAGTAATATGGATTAAACACGGTAGAAGTAAAAATAACACGACCATTCCCACTCAGGTTCTCAATCAAAGAACTTTCGCCATCTATATTAGAAGCAATCGCGTACAATTTTGTATCTCTGCCATTTAACACAATTTTTTCTACTTCAGTACGAGATCGCTCAGTACCAGCATAAAGATAAATCCGTCCAGAATCATGAATCATAGTGCTTCCTTCTAATGTTGCACCAAAATTTAACCACGATTGTACTTGATCCCTAATTATTAAATCTTTTACATAGCCTCCTAAATCTATTGCTTGGAAAGCATTCCCTTGTAAAAGAACGCCAATCGCGATTCCCCCCGCTAAAATGTGTTGCTCTCCACCAGAAAAGACCTTCGTATCAAATGCAAAACTGCTATAGTCGTTTAGATCCTCTTCTACATAAAGATTTTGTATCCCTCCTTCCATGATCTTTGTGTTAAAAACCTCTCCATCATCGTACAAGACATTGATTTATAATGATAATTCACTGTTTTGTATGTTGAGTGAGAGTCCCGAATAACGTAAGATTCTCTCATTTCAAATCTGTTTATCTTGAATCAATCAAAACCACTATTTGCACATAACAAGTGGGATGAGTGTGTGGATCAAATTTGTATAAGAAAGGAGTAAAAATGGTTCTTATGAATCGTCTTAATGCAAGGGCTGTCGCAACATTGGGAGCTGGCAAATATAATGATGGTGCCGGCTTGCTACTTCATAAGCGTAAAGATGGAGGTGCTCAATGGCTGTATCGTTATACCATTCATGGGCGGCGTCGCGAAATGGGCTTGGGT
>NZ_JBHIMJ010000065.1:0-23260 GCF_042194035.1 Bartonella sp. OC16QHHD
AAAATTATATAAACTGTAGAAGGTGGTCTAAAAGGTGGTCTGAAAATGGCTGTTTAAAGAAAAAATCTATATATTTCAATACGTTAAAAACAAAAAGTGGTGCCCAGACGCGGATTCGAACCACGGACACGCGGATTTTCAGTCCGCTGCTCTACCAACTGAGCTATCTGGGCATGCTTCATAAAAAATATAAAGCGTTTGCGGTTATAACATTAAAATTTTCTCTGTCCAGTCATCAAAAGAAAAATAATTGATTTTTTAATAAGTTTATCTCCCTATTTTAGAGCGTTATCAATGAATCTTTATCATAAAGATATCATAAAATAAATTTGATAGGTATATTGGATAGTTTAGTGTATTGTTATTAGAATGCTGTCTTATTGTGGTGATGATACGAAAAAAAATTAAAAGAATCAATCGAGAGGCATGATTAAGAAAGATTTTTTTATAAAGTTTCCGTGAATTTTAAGCATACGCAATAATAGACAATATTTTTGACTTTTTTCTAAAAAGATTATTGATTAGTCTTTATAATAATTTGTTTTTCTTTATAAAGAAAGAAAAACATCTAAAAGGGGAGAAATAATGATAATGTTACAAAAACCAAGTAATCGTCCCAATAATACTAATTTTTCTTCAGGTCCTTGTAGCAAACGGCCTGGTTGGACTCTTGATGTTCTTAAAAATGCATTAGTTGGGCGTTCACATAGATCTAGAGAAGCAGAATTAAAACTTGCTGAAGTTGTTAATTTAACCCGTGAGATTCTTGAGGTTCCTTCTGATCATCGTATAGGAATTATGCCAGGATCAGATACCGGTGCTGTTGAGGCTGCTCTATGGTCTCTATTAGGTGAGCGTGGCATTGATATGGCAGCGTGGGAAAGTTTTGGGTTTGGGTGGAATAAAGATGTTGTCGAGCAATTAAAGCTTTCTGATGTGCGTCGTTTTGAAGCTCCTTATGGTGAAATACCAGATTTAACACAACTTGACTTTGATCGGGATGTTGTTTTTACATGGAATGGGACAACTTCTGGTGTGCGTATTCCTAATGCAGATTTCATTCCGCATAAGCGGGCTGGATTGACCATTTGTGATGCAACATCGGCAGCTTTTGCGCAATATCTTGATTTTTCAAAATTAGATGTTGTTACTTTTTCATGGCAGAAAGTTTTGGGAGGCGAGGCTGCACATGGTATGGTGATTTTAAGTCCTCGTGCTGTTGAGAGGCTTGAGAATCATGTTCCAGCTTGGCCTATGCCCCAACTTTTCTATATGACAAAAAATGGAAAATTGAACGAAGATATTTTTAAAGGAAAGATCATCAATACACCTTCTATGCTTTGTGTTGAGGATTTCCTTGATGGGTTGAAGTGGGCAAAATCTCTAGGAGGTGCAGCGGCATTAAGAGCACGGGTTGAGAAAAATTTTTCTGTACTTGATGCTTTTGTTCGCAAAACGCCATGGTTAGAATATTTGGCAAAAGATCCTGAAGTGCGTTCTAACACCGCTATTTGTTTAGATATTGTGGATCCAGTGATTACTGCTTTGGATACGGAAAAGCGAGTATCTTTTATAAAAGCGGTTGTGAAGCGTCTTGATGAGGAAGGGGTTGCTTATGATATCGGTTCGTATCGCGATGCTCCTCCTGGGCTTCGAATTTGGGCGGGTATAACAATTGAGGCTTCCGATCTTGAAATTTTAACACAATGGCTTGAGTGGGCATTCCAAGTTGAAAAAGCACAGCTTTAAATAATTACTGGTGATTTTCACAGGGTGTTTTTAAACAGAAAAAGGATACGAGAGATTATGATGATCTTTCGTATTCTTGTATCAGACAAACAGCCTCTAAATATTACATGAATTGTAAAAGATTAAGAGGAGGAATAAATGCTCTGTCAGGTGTTGGATACGCACAAATTAAAATCTCTATTTTTTTACTTTTTGTAGCAAAAATGACAGATTTAAAATATTTTGGTATTTGCTTATCTTTATTATCATAAATTTGAAAATTTAATCACTTGAAGATTGAGAAAAATCTGAAATGAGGAGTCGCACTTGCTCTAAGGTTTCGTTATAAAGAAGTGTTTGTTTTTGAATGCTGGTTTTTTTGACCAAACACGACGGAGAAAGTTATGGCCAATGTAGTTGTTGTCGGTACACAATGGGGTGATGAAGGCAAAGGTAAAATTGTAGATTGGTTGTCTGAGCGAGCAGATATCGTGGTGAGATATCAGGGGGGGCATAATGCTGGCCACACATTGGTTGTTGATGGAGTCAGTTATAAATTATCACTTTTACCGTCTGGTTTAGTGCGTGGCAAGTTATCAATTATTGGTAATGGTGTTGTTGTTGACCCTCATCATTTTGTTGCAGAAGTAAAAAAACTATGTAATCAGGGTGTAAAAATCACACCAGAAATTTTGCGTATTGCTGAAAATGCTCCTTTGATTCTTTCGTTGCATCGTGATCTTGATGCAATTCGAGAAAGCGGTTTATCTGGTTTAAAGATTGGTACAACAAAGCGCGGTATTGGACCGGCTTATGAAGATAAGGTGGGACGTCGTGCTATCCGAGTGATGGATTTAGCAGAAAAAGATACACTTATGGCTAAGATTGAGCGGCTTTTGAGGCATCATAATGCTTTGCGTCGTGGGATGGGTGTTGCAGAGATTGATTCTCAAGCGCTTTATGATGAATTGATGCAAGTTGCGGATAAAATTTTGCCCTTTATGGATTGTACGTGGCGTCTTTTAGATGAAGGTTATCGAGGAGGGAAACACATTCTTTTTGAAGGTGCGCAAGGTGCTTTATTAGATAATGATTTTGGAACTTATCCTTATGTAACGTCATCTAATACAGTTGCTGGGCAAGCATGTACAGGTTCGGGGATGGGACCTGATGCAATCCATTATGTTTTGGGTATTGCAAAAGCTTATACTACACGCGTTGGAGAAGGGCCGTTCCCGACAGAGCAGATAAATGATATTGGTGAATTTCTGGGAGTGCGTGGACATGAATTTGGTGTTGTAACGGGCCGAAAGCGTCGATGTGGTTGGTTTGATGCTGTCTTAGTACGTCAGATGGTAACAATTTGCGGTGTTCAAGGTATAGCATTGACAAAACTTGATGTTTTAGATGGTTTGGATGAAATAAAAATTTGTATTGGTTATGAGCTTGATGGTAAAAGGATTGATTATTTACCTTCTTCCATGGGAGCTCAGGATCGGGTGAAGCCTATTTATGCAACATTAGAAGGTTGGAAGAAAGAAACAGCACATGCATTGAGGTGGGAAGATTTACCAGTGCAGGCTATTAAATATATACGCTATATTGAAGAACTGATTAATACAAAAGTGGCTTTATTATCCACAAGTCCAGAGCGTGAAGATACTATTCTTATTACGGATCCCTTTGTTAATTGATTATTGTTTTTAGATTTCTATATATGTTCTCTGTTCATTTTTGTATCTTTTTACAAAAAAAGTTTTTAAGAGCACGTAAGAGAAAGGTGCAAAATAGCATTGTTTATTTTTCATATTCATTTTACATTATGTTGTACCAATATTAAATGGCAACCAATTTAGAAGGCAAAATAAAGTTTTTTGGCTTTACTATTGATTTTTTCTCAGTTTAAGAGAGATTATAGAGGAAATGGTAGATTTCGTTGGAATCTTAAAAAAGACAATTAATGCACAAGATAATATTACACCACAAGTGCGTAAGCGGATTTATAAGCGGGCTACCGAAACACTAGAACATCAATTTGTAACAGCAAAAATACCACAAGCAATAGCGGATGAACAAAGAAAGATTCTTCAAAGTTCTATTGCAACTGTTGAAGGAGAATATTTAGCAGTTGAAAAGAAACGGCTTGCTTCAGTTATTGGGTGGAATCCCACAAATATAAATGAAGATAAGAAAGTTACAAAAAAAACTATATTACCAAAGAATAATGAATTGTCAGAGGTAAACATAAAAAGAAAGCAGGATTTTGTTACACGTTCAAAGGATAACAAGGTATTTGTTGAGCTTTGTGTATCAGATATACCAGATGCAGAGCCTGTTAATATGGAGGCTGATGTGCCTTCTCAGCATGTTAATAGCAGTGTGTTAAAGATTTCTCCTTCGCAGGAAGATAATCCGCATATTGTTTCGCACATTTTTTCTCAGGCTTTACGTCGTGCTAATAAATCGTTAGTGCAAAGGCGTATTGTGATAAGTGCTGTTTTTGTTGTTAGTTTTGTTGTTTTAATTGTTGGTATTTTTTTTGTTGGTGAGCGTGTATTTGTATCAAATGATTATCAGTTTTTAGAAGAAAATCTTCAAGCTTCTCACAGAGTACCAAAGGCATTTCCAATTAAGAGAAAGTTAACACAACGCTTATTAGAGGATGGAAGTGAAATTGATGTTGGTTTAAAACAAGCGATAGATTCTTCGGATGAAGAAGTACTCTCAACAGTTGTTGATAGCAATTTGCAATCGCTTGAAAAATCAGGTGAAGCTGTTTTCTATCAAGCACGTACAAATTATGATGCAGAAAAGATAGCAACGGGAAGTGCTCGCTGGACGCTTATAAAAGAGTCTCAAGTGAAGGGGTTTCCAGAAGAAACAACTATACAAGGTGATATAACAATTCCTGATGAAGGGATATCATTACGGTTAATTTTACGTCGTAATACCGATCAGTCATTTCCTGCTTCATATATTATGGACCTTATTTTTATTCTTTCGGATAAATTTTCAGGTAAAGCTATAAGCAATGTTCAAGCATTAACCTTTAAAGCAAGTGAACAATCCATTGGACAGGCTTTAACAAGAACCATTGCTGCAAAGATTAACGATGACTTTTTTCTTGTCGCATTGAGTGGTAATCATCCATTTCTTGATCGAAATTTACAATTGATGCGAGAATTAGATTGGATGCGTTTGGTGTTAACGGATAAAAACGGGCGTATAAGTGAATTAACCTTTGCAAAAGGACCAACAGGTAAGTCTATTTTTAATGAAGTTATTGGACAATGGCTTGCACAACAAGATAAGTTAACAGTTCTTGGTCAAAAAAATAAAACATAGATGCAAAAAAATAAACGGCTGTGAAGAATTTTCCACGACCGTCTTTATCAATTATATACCAAATACACTCACTAAATCTTTACATATCAATAACGTAAAGAATTCGATAGACTAATTTACAAGTATAAAGCCAAGGTATGCTTTTTTTCATTTTCACATTTAAAGAATGTGCAAACCATTGGCTTTATACTTAACTCTAGGTTTTACACTTGACTTTGAGATAAAGTAGAATCTTTGATAGAGTTTTGTACTTTTTCAAATGCACGCATTTCAATTTGTCTTACTCGTTCTCGACTAATATTAAATTCACCAGAGAGTTCTTCTAGGGTTAGTGGTACATCATTTAAACGACGCGCTTTGAATATACGTTTTTCGCGTTCATTGAGATTGTCCATGGCATTTATGAGCATGGAACGGCGATTTTCTAATTCACTTTTTTCAATTAAAATTTGTTCTTGATCGTTAGATTCATCCACCAACCAATCTTGTAACTCGCTGTTTTCTCCTTCTTTTGTCCGAATTGGTGCGTTGAGTGAAGTGTCACCACCAAGCCTACGATTCATTGATACAACTTCATCTTCTGTGACATTCAACTGGGTTGCAATTTCTTTCACTTGTTCTGCATTGAGATCGCCACTATCAAGTGCTTGAAGTTTACTTTTTAACTTACGAAGGTTGAAAAACAAGCGCTTTTGATTAGCTGTTGTCCCCATTTTCACCAAACTCCAAGAGCGCAATACATATTCTTGGATTGACGCTTTAATCCACCATATTGCATAGGTTGCAAGACGAAAACCCCGCTCTGGTTCGAAACGTTTAACAGCTTGCATGAGTCCAACATTGCCTTCTGAAATGACTTCCCCAATGGGAAGTCCGTAGCCCCGATATCCCATCGCGATTTTAGCTACGAGACGCAAATGACTGGTTACTAGCCTATGCGCAGCTTTTAGATCATTATGCTCACGGTAACGCTGAGCTAACATATATTCTTCTTTTGGCTCAAGCATTGGAAAACGACGCACTTCTTCCAAGTAACGGTTTAAACCACCATCACCTGTCATTACTGATAATAAATTCATATGGGCCATATAGCACCCTCCTTTCATCTGAATTCCCTGATAAGGCAAATTCTATGTTTTAGATAGCTAACTATCCTCATAACCTCACTCTAGCATATTTTTCAATTTTGTTCAAAAAAAGATATTTTATTGTGAAATCTTGAGAAGGGGAAAAGTTTCAATTCATTTTTTTAAAAAGCTTAATAAGTTTAGCCATATCTTGAGGCAGTGGTGCGGAAAACGACATAACTTTACCGGTAGAAGGATGTTCAAAAGTAAGACTTGCAGCATGGAGTGCATGTCGGTTGAATTGATCGATTGCATTTCTAATAGTGGGGTTGAATGTGTTTGATTTT
The DNA here is from genome assembly GCF_042194035.1 of Bartonella sp. OC16QHHD. Lineage (NCBI taxonomy): Bacteria > Pseudomonadati > Pseudomonadota > Alphaproteobacteria > Hyphomicrobiales > Bartonellaceae > Bartonella > Bartonella sp. OC16QHHD. The sequence goes on from NZ_JBHIMJ010000065.1 coordinate 6,488, forward strand.
GTTTTAAAAGCGTTTCCATAAACTGTATCGCCTATGAGTGGATGCCCCATATGAGTCATATGAACACGGATTTGATGGGTGCGTCCAGTTTCTAAGCGACATTCCAGAAGGCTAGCAAAAGATGTTGAGTCTGCATGAGAGCCATATTTTTCAAGCAGAGAAACATGTGTAACAGCATGACGAGCATAAGGGTTTTGGTTATGGATGACAGCTTGCTTTGTCCGGTTATGGGGCGAACGGCCAAGTGATGCATCAATTGTCCAGACATTGCGCTGAGGTGTTCCCCAAATCAAGGCATGGTAGCGTCGATCTAATGCGCAGGTACGTCCATGATCAGAAAATTGAGCACTGAGACTTTTATGAGCTAGATCATTTTTTGCAACAACCATAACACCGCTTGTATTTTTATCAAGACGATGGACAATGCCAGGGCGTTTAACACCACCTATACCAGATAAACTATTCCCACAGTGGTAAATAAGGGCATTAACCAATGTACCGGTCCAATTTCCATTCCCAGGATGAACAACAAGACCAGCTGGTTTGTTAATAACAATGATATGATCATCTTCAAAAAGAATGTCCAATGCAATGGCTTCAGCGCTAGGTTCTGCATCACGAAGGTCCGGCATTTCCAATTCAATTATTTGGTTAGGTTTTAATTTTGTTTTTGGTTCCTTTATGAATTGACCATCAATTTTAAGACAGCCTTCACGGATGAGGGTTTGCAAACGCGAACGTGAGAGCACGTCATGATATTGTTTTGCGAGCCACTGATCAAGACGTTGCCCAAGAGCACCTTCATCCGTTATTTTCTGTATTACCATACGATTCCTATTAAGTTTTTAATAAGATTTTACCAGTACGAAATTGCTTTACTATCGAGAAATTCTTTAATTCCCCAATGTCCTCCTTCACGAGCGCGCCCAGAAAATTTTACACCTCCAAAGTAGCTTCCACTGGGTAATCCATGTCCATTAACTTCTACCATACCAGAGCGTACTTGTGCCGCAATACGACGACATTTGTTGCGATCTTGCGATTGAATATAGTTTGTAAGACCATACTCAGTCTCATTCGCTAAAGCGACGGCTTCTTCTTCTGTACTAAAAGAAAGAATCGAGAGAACTGGACCAAAGATTTCTTCTTTAAAAATACGCATATGAGGTTTTACATCAGCAAAGACTGTTGGACGGACATAATAACCGCGTTCCATTCCGTTTGGTAAACCAGTCCCGCCTGCAACAAGAGTTGCACCTTCATCAATTCCCGATTGGATAAGATCTTGAATTTTATCATATTGTTTTTTTGAAACAACGGGCCCAATATGATTTCCTTCTTGGCAGTTTGGTCCTACTTTTGTTGTTTCTGCAATATCTTTGGCTATTTTCACGGCTTTGTCATAGATGCTCTGTTCCACAAGCATACGAGTTGGTGCATTACAACTTTGTCCACTATTATAAAAGCAATGTCGTGCACCACGTTGAACAGCATCTGAGTCGGCATCAGCAAAGATAATATTCGCTCCTTTTCCCCCAAGTTCCAGACAGACTCTTTTTAAAGTAGCGCTGGCATTTTTAGAAATATCTTTTCCTGCTCTAGTTGAACCAGTAAAGCTGATCATTTCTAAATCTGGATGTGCAGAGAGGTAAGAGCCGACAGTTGCACCATCACCATTGATTAAATTAAAAACACCGGCTGGAAGTGCGGCTTCATCTAAAAATTCAGCAAAAAGCATAGCAGAAAGAGGCGCAATTTCAGAGGGCTTTAACACCATGGTACAGCCAGCCAAGAGAGCAGGAATAACTTTAAGAGTTACTTGATTCATGGGCCAATTCCATGGCGTAATTAATCCTACGACGCCGATAGGATCGTAGTGAAGGATTGCTTGCTCATTTCCCTTTATTAAAGTTTTTTGGAACGAAAACTCTTTATAAGCTTCGATAAAATTGCGAATATGGGAACTGCCAGTTGCAGTTTGCGCATTAAGCGCCATATCAATTGGTGCCCCCATTTCCATTGAAATGGTTTTTGCCATGTCTTTGGAACGTTTTTCGTAGATCTCTAGAATTTTCTCAACAAATCCAAGACGCTCATTTGGTGATGTTGTTTTCCATTTTTGAAAGGCTTCTTTAGCCGCATTAATTGCTTTATCGGCATCTTTTGTACTTCCAAGGCTAATGACAGCACAAGTCTCCTCTGTTGATGGATTAATGACGTCAAAATCGTGAGGAGTGCTTGGCTCATCCCATAGACCATTGATATAAAATTTCCGTTTATTAAACATGATTCACTCCCTTTTTTCTATTTGTATTTATGTAATTATGATTGTCTTAGTCTAAGCCTTTTTAAACGAGGATAACAAGGGTAATCTTATAAAAACGCGAGAAATTAGATTATATTGTGATAATTGATCATGGAGAATTCAATAGAGCAATGCTTATTGTATTATTGAAACTAGTTTCTTTTATGAAAAGGGAGAGAAAGAGAGGCATAGACAATTTTCTTGAAGCTTTTTTATCATGAAGTTTTCTTCAAAACAAATGAAATACGAGCTCTATGACACCATAAACTAGGCAATTTATATCGTAAATATGCAAAAGGCAGATTATGAATATGCATTATGGCACTATTTTTTTCATTTAAAAGTAACCATCAGCAAAAGGTTATTAACCTTCGTATGATAGTTTCTACGAATTCTTTTTGAAAAGGTTATTTTTCTCATTGCTATAAATTTGTTGGGTGCCATGCATAATTCGAAAACAAAATCTATTTCTACGTCTTCTTTTTCTGATGATGGTACAAAAGGTGCATCAAGAGAAGATTTATCTGTTAAGATTACTGAGATATTTCCTTATCCGGAAGTGTGGAAAAAGGCATTTGCCCTCGGAAAAAACGTCCGTTTCACGAGAACCCCAGAAGTTGAGATTTTGCGTCGTCGTATAGAAATAGATCCAGTTTTTGCAAAACAGTTTAAAATTTTTACGAAGCAAGATCAAAAAAAAATTACAGATACAGGTATTGTACGTTGTAACAAGAAAACAACAAATATTCTTTCGACAAAAAAAGTCATTAATCCTCAATCAATAGAGAATAAAACATCAGTTTGTCATTCAACGGTTTTGAAGCAGTTATCACGACAAGCTATTCATATGCCGTCAGCAAATATTCCACTTGAGGAGGATAAACAAGAACATAAATTACAAGTGGAAAATGTGCTACAAAAAATAAAACCTGCGTTGCATCTTTCCGATGATGCTTTTTTTGAGTGTGAATCTTTGATATTTGAACATGTGGAGACTCAAACTTCAAAAGAGGATGGAACATCAATTGACACGACAAATGAACTCACACCTGATATCCCCACAGCCTTTGATGAGTCAATAACTGCTCTTTATCGTGTTCTTGAATACCGCTTTCCACAACTCTATGATTCAATTACATCAGAATCTCCAGCGGAAAGAATGCGAGGTGTTGAGAAAATTTCTGATTTAATGCATACAAATAATGATACTACTAAAGAGTGTCATTCTAAGCTTTCTGTTGAAGATTCTGCTCATACGTTAAGTAATACAGGGGCGTTAAGTGATGCAGGGGCTAGTATAGAGACTGAAAATACCAATAATATTGTCGCCAATAATACTGTTGATTGTATAAACAAAGCCGTCACAAAGAATTCAAAAGATTTTTCTGTGATGCAAGCAAACAGTAAAACTAAAACATTGCAATCTACTCGTATGCCATTAGGTAATTATGATTCTGCTTTTATGCAAAATATTCAATCTATTGACTGTGATGTTTATGAATTTCCTCCGATCAACTTATTACAGGAACCTGTTTTTCATGAAGGTACGATGATTCCTCAAGAAACATTAGAACGTGGTGCTGGACTTTTGGAAAGTGTTTTGGAAGATTTTGGCATTAAGGGTGAAGTTATCCATGTTCATCCAGGGCCAGTGGTAACAATGTATGAATTTGAACCCGCTGCGGGTGTAAAGTCATCGCGTGTTATTAATCTTTCTGATGATATTGCGCGTTCTATGTCTGCTATTTCTACACGCGTTGCTGTAATTCCTGGACGTAATGTTATCGGGATTGAGTTACCCAATGCGGTTCGTGAAACTGTTTATTTACGGGAATTAATCCAAACACGTTCTTTTCGTGAAAGTGAATTTAAACTTGCTCTTGCTTTGGGGAAAGGGATTAATGGTGAACCTGTCATTGCAGAATTAGCAAAAATGCCTCATTTATTGGTTGCAGGAACAACAGGATCAGGCAAGTCTGTTGCAATTAATACAATGATTTTGTCGATTCTTTATCGTATGACACCAAAGCAGTGTCGTTTGATCATGGTTGATCCTAAAATGTTAGAGCTCTCTGTTTATGATGGCATTCCACATCTTTTAACACCCGTTGTCACAGATCCCAAAAAAGCAGTAACAGCTTTAAAATGGGCGGTTCGTGAAATGGAAGAGCGTTATCGCAAAATGGCTAAGTTGGGTGTGCGTAATATTGATGGTTTTAATGCACGCGTTGCACTTGCAGCTCAAAAAGGCGAAACGATCATGTGTACTGTTCAGTCGGGTTTTGATAAGGAAACAGGGGAAATGCTTTATCATGAAGAAGCCATGGATCTCACGCAGCTTCCTTATATTGTTGTGATTGTTGATGAGATGGCTGATCTTATGATGGTGGCAGGGAAAGAGATAGAGAATGCCATTCAGCGCTTAGCGCAAATGGCGCGTGCGGCAGGTATTCATCTTATTATGGCAACGCAACGTCCTTCTGTTGATGTTATCACAGGTACAATTAAAGCGAACTTTCCTACCCGCATTTCTTTTCAAGTAACATCAAAAATTGATAGTCGTACGATCTTGGGTGAACAAGGTGCTGAAACACTTTTAGGTCAGGGGGATATGCTTCATATGGCAGGTGGTGGACGCATTGTGCGCGTTCATGGACCTTTTGTTTCTGATGAAGAAGTTGAATCCATCGTTGCACATCTAAAAATGCAAGGTAAACCTGATTATTTAGCAACGGTAACAGATAATGAAGACGATAACAAAGAGGATAATTCTGCTGATTTAGCTGCTGGAATTTCTGAGGAAGAAAATTTTGATGAAGAGGGTGAGGAACTTTATAACCAAGCTGTAAAAATTGTTATGCGTGATAAAAAATGTTCAACATCTTATATTCAGCGCCGACTTTCAATCGGCTATAATAAAGCAGCTTCTCTCGTCGAGCGGATGGAAGAAAAAGGCATTGTTGGAGCCGCTAATCATGTTGGAAAACGTGAAATTTTACTCAATGAAGGAAAATAAACAAACACATTTAAAAATATGCAATTTTTTAAATATCTGACAGTCATTATTTAAATGTGCTTGTTTTATTTTTTTATATAAATTAAAAATTTAAATGGAGAGTAATAAAGAAAAAGCGATCTTTTGTATTAAGACTTCTGATGAGGTAAACAAGCTGATATCAAAGGAGATTATGAGCTATTTTTAACATTTCTAAATGATCTGGAATATAAAGAAATTAAACAAATCTTTATATGAGGACATATGATTTGTGTTCTCTTTTTTACAGAGAATTTTTTTAATAAAATAGTGCGGTGGCATATTTTTCTTTTTTCTTTTGTAGCGATTCTAATGAAAGAAAGATCTTTGGAAGATTATTGAGAGCATCATAAAAAAATGCCCAATATGCAAGTTCTGTTGCATGGGGTACTTTAAAGCGCTACGCTGAATTTATTATCATTTGATATTATTGGCTCAAGAAAGGTGTTCTTACGAGAAGCTTTATTTGAAAAAGAGATTTTTATAATGCAGTATATTGATTGATAGTAATTTATCATTATTCACAGTGAATAAAAGTCTCAAACATTGTAAGATTTTCTCATTTCAAATCTGTTTCTGTTGAAACAATTAAAACCATTTCCTTGCGTATCATAATAATGTAGGAGTAAAAAAGTTAAAAATGCTGCTTATGAATGCCTTCAAATGCTAAGAACTATTGGTGACATTAGGGGCTGAAATTAGTATAATGATGGTGCTAACCAGCTCTTTTATAAGCATAAAAATGGTAATGCACAATGCCTTGATATCCTCTATAGGGACCTTTACATTACACCATTTACGGATGCTGTCGTAAAATAAGCTTGGGGATCTTGGGAGATATCTTTTCAAAACAGGCGCATGAATGCGTAAAATAAGTGTATTCTTTTTGAGTACTATTTATGCGAGGGAGATGTTATCATTATTGTAACAAGATTTATTACAATAATGGGTGAATAAGCAACCAGAGCTGGAAGCTTCTTTTTATTCTTGTTTTGTTGATGAAACAGTCAAAATTTTGCTACAGACAATTGATATGAGATATCAAGTTATTATAACCAGAACAGATAATTGTAAACAAATTAGCATTATTCATTTGAGAGTAAATCCAACACTTTTTAGTTTTAGTTATGCCATTAAAAGCAGATGAGTTAAAGTTAAATACAAATGAATTAAAATGTCAGCAAGAAGCTTTTCGTTTTACACCAGAGCTTTTGCCACGGCCTTTTACGTGGGAAATCGATCACAATGGTTTGTTTTGTGAAGTCTCAAAAGAGCTAGCTGAAGTTGTTGGTCCTCTCTCTTCTTCTATTTTAGGGTGTAGTTTTCATGAACTTGCTCATCAATTTAATGATGATCGATATCTGGTTCTCAGTCGTTTTATTGAAGCGGCTATGCCTTGGAGTAAAGAGATTGTTCAATGGCCTGTTGATGGTTGCTTACAATGGCTTGATGTTGAATTGTCGGCTTTGCCAATTTTTGATGTTAAAAAGCAGCTTAAGGGGTTTCGTGGCTTCGGTGTTTTAAAAATACAAAAAAAAGTCCAAGAAAAAAGAAATGAAAAGCTAGAAACAGAAATGCCATGTCTTACGGAGATAGAACGCTCAGCTTTTCGTGAAATTGCAGAGCAATTGCGTGATGAATTGAATTCATCGGTAAAAGAAGAAAATTTAGTTGAAGAAACAGCTATTCAGTTACCATATGCACAAACATTGCCGGTAAATGCTATAGAACAAGCTCTCGTAAAAGAGCCCGCTGCAGTTTTATCATTGTTGGATACAGCAACAGATGGTGTTTTATGGTTGGATGAAGAGGGCTTTGTTCAATCAGCGAGTAGGGCAGCCTTAGCATTAATGGGTTATGAAATAAATGAACTACGAGGACAACCATTCTCTTCATTATTTACTTTGCAAAGCCGACTTTTGGTTGAAAAGTATTTTAAATCAATCCGTATGGAGGAAAAAAATCAGGTTTTAAATCGCAGTGAAACCGCTGATTTAATGACAAAAAATCATAAAAATATAACCGTTTTGATAACGATTGTATTTTTGGCAAAGCAAGGCAATTATGCTGTTATGTTGCGTGATAGGACACAAACAGTTCCATCAGGAGAAAAAAAAGCAGAAGAGGATAAAATCGTTGGAGTTGTTCATGAAATACGAACACCTTTGAATGCTCTTATTGGTTTTGCAGAAATTATGAGAGAAGGCCGTTTTGGTTCGATAGAAAATGAGCGCTATCATGGATATTTACGCGATATTATTTCCTCTGGAAAACATATATTATTGCTGATTAATCAATTACTAGAGTGCTCGAAGATAAATTATTCTGGTTCTGATAACCAGATTGATTCTTCCCTTATTTCTGAAACATTTGATGTAATATCTTGTTTACGTGCGACGATAGCTTTTCTTGAAACTCAAGCCAATCAGAACGGCATTATCATGCGTATTGTTGCTCCACCTCACGTTCCATTTATTCCTGTATCACAACAAGTGTTTCGCCAGATTATATGGAATCTTCTTTCCAATGCTATTCGTTTTACACCTTTGGGTGGACAGATTATTGTTCACGTTTCTTATAGAAAAGAACGTGTAAAAATTTCAGTGAGTGATAATGGTATAGGGATGAACGAAGAAGAGATTATACAGGCACTGCAACCTTATGGTCAAGTAGAGCGCAAAGATGGACGATCTGGTGATAGCGCTTTTATGGGAACAGGTTTAGGCCTCCCAATGTGTAAAGCAATGGTGGAAGAAAGAGGAGGACAATTTTTACTGTTCTCAAAACCCAATCATGGAACAACTGTGGAAATGTTTTTTCCTCGTGTTCCATGATGTAAATCTTGCATAAAATTATTTTTTCTTAGCCAAAAGATCTCTAATTTCTGTTAAAAGTTGTTCTTCTGAAGACGTTTTTTTGGGGCTTTCTTCTTCTTTTCTACGAATTTTATTCATAGCCTTAACGAATAAAAAAAGAACCCAAGCAATAATGAGAAAATTGATAAGTAAAGTAATAAAGTGTCCATAGCTAATGGTTGCTCCAGCTGCTTTGGCGGCACTCAATGTTGCTTGTTTTTCGCCAGCAAGTTGAATAAACATATTAGAAAAATCAATCCCACCTGTAATCAGCCCAATGATTGGCATAAAAATATCATTGACAATTGAGTTGACCAAGCTACCAAAAGCACCCCCTATAATCACACCGATAGCAAGATCAATCATATTACCTTTTAGGGCAAATTCTTTGAATTCTTTAAGCATTGCATTTTCCCCTTTATATAAGCGATATACGGTAATTTACTTACCGCTTTTGATGAAAAAGGAAAGGGCAGATTTTATTTTTATGATTATATTACAATATTAATATTATTTTCAAAGACTTTATAAGGTTTAATAAAGAGCTTTAGGGCTCTATTTGAATGTACATAGAACCTTTCCTAGAAAAAAGCTTTTTTAATAAAAACTATATCTGCTTTTTCAACAGAAAGTAGAAAACTGTAGCTTAATTTATATAATTGCCTCAAGATTTTTATGTTAACATTAAAAAGAGAGGTTTTTACACAATACCACAAAATAAGTAGTGTTGAAAGTTGAGCTATCAGAAAGCTTTTCAAATGAAGTACATATATTGGCATAACATTTTGTCATAAAAAGAGAATTTAGGAATAAAAAATATATTTCAGCACTGATAGAAGAAATAGATAGATGAGACAGGAGTAAAACTTATAATTTAATTCCTCTTAATTTAGTAAGCGATAATAGCAATTAGGAGGGCATTATGGCTTATCTAAAAGCTATTTGTATTGGGTTACATGAGCTAAAATGGCGATAATTCGGATGGAAGAAACACATTTCATCTGCTGGAAGATTGTATCAGTTTATAAATAGCAGAGCTCTAGGGTTTGCAAGATCATTTTGGTTTGGAAGTCGTTGGTATGATGTTTGAGTTCAATAATCAACTGTCATTACTTAAAATATATGTTAGGCAGAGCACTTAATAGATGCAAAATTGTATTTAATACATCAGAAATGGCAAAGAAAACAACGCAGATTATCAATAGAGTACAAATTGATTGAACATTCTGTTGCTCTAAATAGTGCAACAATAGTATGAATTTAGATGATTTTATGAACCATGTATCCTGTAAATGCTAGGAAAAAATAGCTTTATAGAACAAGCTTTGTTTCTATTGAAAACAATATTACACAAAGGAACTTTGGGAATAGAGATAATTTGCCTGCATTTTTAAGAAAATTATGAGCGTGCCTGCATAAGACGTCATAAAACCATGACTATGGTAAGAGCCATTGATGTTCCAATTCATGCTGAATTTTATAAGATTAGGATTCATATTTTAATCTTTAAAAAATGTCGAAAAAGAGAAACATTTTTTAAGAATAAAAAGTTCTTTACATAATATAACCAATATAAACATGTATGGCTATTATGTGATGAGTTTTCTTCTAGAAGGGGAATATTATTTGGATAATATGCTTGCTTTGATTGGAAATCTTTTATGTTAAAAGGTAGAGGTGAGGTGCGATGGATCATTTTTATGTTGTGGAGAAGAATTGATGAGTTTTTTTCGTTGTATTGGCCGTTCTGCCTTATTTATGTTGGATCCAGAGCAAGCACACGGTTTAGCGATTCTTGGGCTGAAAAGTGGATTAAATGGTTGTCAAAAGGTTATCGACAAACGTTTGTGTGTAACTGTTGCTGGTCTTGAGTTTGAAAATTTTATTGGTCTTGCAGCGGGGTTTGATAAAAATGCAGAGGTTGTAGATGGTATTTTTCGGTTAGGATTTGGTTTTACTGAAATTGGGACAGTGACACCAAAGCCTCAGATTGGAAATCCTAAACCACGGCTTTTTCGTTTAAAAGAAGATGAAGCGATTATTAATAGAATGGGTTTTAATAATGACGGACATAAAGTTGTTTACAATAGATTGCATGCGTGTAAAAAAACTGGTGTTATAGGAGTCAACATTGGAGCCAATAAGGATACGGTCGATAAGATTGATGATTATACTGTTGGTATTGCTCATTTTTATGATGTTGCTGATTATTTTACGGTTAATATTTCTTCTCCTAATACACCAGGTTTACGTGATTTACAGGCCCGTGACAGTTTGCATCTTTTGTTGAGTGCAATTTCGCAAGCGCGAAATGAGCAAGAGAACAAGCATGGATTCTCCATTCCCATTTTTTTAAAAATTTCTCCTGATTTATCAGAGAAAGAATTAGATGATGTTGCTGAAGAAATAAAACTTTCTGATTTTAATGGACTGATTGTTTCCAATACGACTCTTGCACGCCAAGGTCTTAGCAATAGTCACCTCAGTAATGAAGAGGGTGGGCTTTCTGGACGTCCACTTTTTGAGCGTTCTACTATTGTGCTTGCAAAAATGCGTAAAAAATTAGGGAAGGAGATTGCAATTATTGGTGTTGGCGGTGTAAAGGACGCACAAACTGCTTTGGAAAAAGTAAAAGCTGGTGCAGATTTGATTCAATTATACAGTGGGATGGTTTATGAAGGTCCAAATCTTGTCATAACTATTCTGCAAGAGATTTTGCAGATGATGCAACAAGATGGCGTTGATAACATAAAAGGCTATCGTGATCATAGTCTTGAGCAGTGGGCAAAATTTCCTTTGTAAAAAACGCTTTTTTCTTCACAAAAAATTGAGAGATTTTTTTAAAGGGGCTTGCAAACTTTGTTGATCTTCCTTATGTCTCATAAGCAAAGAATAAATGTTTACGAAATCGTGAACAGTTATGATACATTTGCTTTTTATGCGGTTGTAGCTCAGTTGGTTAGAGCGCTGGTTTGTGGCACCAGAGGTCGTAGGTTCAAATCCCACCAACCGTACCATTTGTCTTGTTACAACTTTTCTAATTCTTATTTTTTGCGTGTGAGCCGTCACGGAGCAGAGACCTTGCGCGGATGATTTTTCTCAAATTTTGCCCAAAACGGAATGATACGATCAATAATCGCTTGAAATATAAACGGGTTAACTAAATCTATGATTCTGATTGCAATTGCAATAATAAATATCTCTATCAGTATATTTATATACTTTTAGTATATTTTGTAAACCAAGAGAATCTTATTTGACTTTCATTATTATTGCTCATAATATAAAATATTAAGTTTAAACACATAAAATAAGTAAGCATAAATTTACTAAAATATGCCATATTTTTGACACAATGCCCTTAATTTTGTCAACTATATATTATAAATATGAACTTGCATGAAAGTGCATTCATATTTCCAGGGGTGTTTCGGTGGTTAATTATGGGTAAGCCATTCTGGCGCGGGGACATAAGTAACCTTGGGGGATTTATTTATACACTAAATTGGGGAAAATAAATGGGAAGTTCAAGTGGTTCGCACGATTATTGCAGTGCCGATGATTTTAGTAGCAAATATAACTCTGGTACTGCGTTTGGTAGCAAGTATGGTGGTAAGGTTGGCTTTGCGAGTGGTCTTTTCATAGGAGCAGCGGCATCGCGTAATCCTGTTACTACCATGGCCTCAGCAAGCTTTGGGCAAATTGTAGGCGATAATTTCGGAGACACCATAGGCGGTTATGGTGTGGCTGCTGCCCAGTGTGGAGCACAGTTGTTGGGTCAATCTATTGCTAATTCAGGTGGTGGGATGTTGATGCACTTTTGATGTAGTTCTTTGGATTATCCTAAAGCCTAGAATGGTGGTACTGTAAAAGGTGCCACCTTTATGTTTGGAATATTGTACAGGAGGAGCTATGGGCGCGTTTGGTTTAGTGCTCGCTTATTTTTGTCTGTGTTTTGGCATGTATCTATTCTTAAAAACTATTGCTATTAATGGAAAAAGCATGTTAGGCGGGGAGAACATAGTTGCATTCATAGTGGTGGCATTGGTTGCTCCTCCCCTCATGTATGTCTTTGAGTATATAGTTGGTGTGCCGATAACATCTCCTCCTGTTATTATAATTATGTTCTTTCTTTCTTTTTGCATTGAATTTATACCCAATATAGTAAACAATATAAAGTGCTTTAGTTTGGCCATTATCGCAAGTTGCCCCATTTTTTTCATCGCAGCTGGTTTTATTGTTGTGAGTGATGACGTTCTGTTAGATTTTTTTGATCTGCAGCTTTCGAGCTGTATTTATCTGCTTTTCATTATTCCTTTGATGATAGAGGGGGCTCGCTATGTCCTAATTGCTAAAGCTTTGAAGGAAAAATCTATGTCAGTGCTAGATTTAAGCATTTGCATTGGCTGTGGGTTTGCCATAGGCGTCTTTTTTGTGTCATCACTGCTTTTATCAGACCTTCGAGAAATCTATCAACAGATAGGTTTTGCAAACAGGGAGACAGTGAAAAAAATGTTTGATTATGCGGTGCTTGGTTTTGCTATTCTAACGGGCCAGGTTTTTTTGACATTTTTGATGGTTCTCTTTGTTACTACAAAGAAATATTATTGGTTGGTCCTTGATGTTCTTGCAGAGCTGTTTTTTAGCCTCTTTGTTTCTTATTCTGTAGCGTTTGTTCATACAGATGATAACTATGGAATGGTTAGAAATTGGATTTGTTTGATGTATGTTGTTTATGTGTACGCGCGTTACATTAAATCAAAGAGTGTGAAGCTTAGCGTGATTAACCCGTTTAAAAGGAAAACTGAGTGAGAAGACAGGAGGCTATAGTTCTTTGGGTTATCCTAAAGCCTAGAGCAGCCAACCCAGGAGGGGCAGTTTCTGGAGCAATAGTAGGCAGGGTCCCGTGGCGCAGCTGCGGATATTGCTAAAGCTGGTTGGAATTGTGCTCGCTCTAAGTGGTGAAATTGTTGTTTGACCTGGCTTTTTTAACAAGGTAAAGCCTTGCTAAGGGGTACGCTATCAGCCTCTTAGCAGGGAGTTTTTCTCCCGCAATAATATCTTGGTATGCTTGGGAGGGCAAGACGCTTTAAGGAAATTATATGTCTGACTTAATTTTTGGAATGCTGCTTAGTTTTGGGATAAGTTCCAGCCCTCGTCTCCTTAAAAACAATGGCTTGTTGGGCGAGTGCGTCATTTTGGGGGGGCTAGCTGGCCTTTCCTGCGCTATCATCTTCGCCTATCCACATAGTGAAAGTGGGCTTCCAGACTTATCTTTGCTTTTGGTATGTTATCTTGGCATGCTTTTAATTCTGCACGAGCACTACTTATATAAATATTTAGTTCTTGGATTCTGTGGTGCAGTTGCTGCCTTGTGTATTGGGGCAGGTTTTGTATATTTGAGCTCTTTGTTGCCATTGCCTGCTTTGTCTGCTGCTAATAATAGCCAGCAGCAGGTGGTGCATTACATGAGTTTGGTTGCTGCAAACTATCCCTTTTTTATCCTTTTGATATCAGTTTTAACTGCGGAGCTTTTGCGTTTGTGGTTGCTTCGCGTATATAAGCCAGAATTAGCAGCGCGTGAGGTCCTTTATTTCGGGCTGGGCTTGGGGTGTTCTAGACTTATGCTATAAGACCCTCCCAGCTCTTTTTCTTTACTTGAATTACCGTGTTGATAGGGAGCCACAAATGGCGGGCTATGTCGCATTTGAATCTTGTCCACAAGCGATCAGCTATCTTATTGCCGCGGGCATGATTGTATTGATGCATGGTGTAAATACGCGCTTTATGTATCTTGGTTTCCAAGATAAGCGCAAGGCCTATTTCTATCTGCCTTTTGTAATTCATTTTGCTGTTGATCTTTTGTCTATGTTTGGCATTTCTTCAGACTACGCAATATTAATAAATTCTATTTCTGAGGCTTACCATAATGCTTGACAAATTGACATTATCTGTTATCAGCGCCGTTTTTTGTTTGGTGCTGATTATTTTTCCTTTGATGAAGAAAAAAACATTGGTTGAACATTTGGTTTTCTTGCTCGTTGTTTTGTGTCTTGTTTTTCTTTATGTTTATGGCGCTGTGAGTTATTTTCCTTATTATGTTTTGGTGCTTTCGCTTATATTGGGGTACCGCTGGTTACTCTCTTTGGTTAAAGCGTTTAAAGGCACGAAGGCGATTATTGGGGCAAGCGCTGGTTGTTATGTGCTTTTGATTTTTTTTCTATACGGCTTTATGCGTATGATAGGTAGTTTAATTTTTGATTTTTCTGCTTATAGTACGCCTAATATTGTTTTTGCTGTTGGTCTATTCCCTATAGGCATGGCGATTATGCAGTTTTTTTGCTCTCTCATTGGGTGGCAGAAGATAATGGCAATGGTGTAGAGGCAGCCCTGAGCGTGGGAATGGGGATTTGGGGGGCTGCTATGGGGCTTGCACTGCTTACATCTCTACCAGAAGCTATGATGATCCTAAAAGGGGCCTTTAGTCTTGATAGGGGCGCCTTACTTTCTTTACTTGAGACGGTAATATATTATGCGTTTATTATAGGTCTGAGTCTTTTATCAACTTTACAAGGCATTGATTTATAATAATAATTCACTGTTCTGTATGTTGAATGAGAGTCTCGAATATCGTAAGAGTCTCTCATTTCAAAGCTGTTTATCTTGAATCAATCAAAACCACTCATTTGCACATAACAAGTGGGATGAGTGTATGGATCAAATTTGTATAAGAAAGGAATAAAAATGGCTCTTATGAACCGTCTTAATGCAAGATCTGTCGCAACATTGGGGGCTGGCAAATATAATGATGGTGCCGGCTTGTTACTTCATAAGCGTAAAGATGGAGGTGCTCAATGGATTTACCGTTTTACCATTCATGGGCGGCGCCGTGAAATGGGCTTGGGTGCTTTAAGAGATGTTTCTTTAAAACAAGCCCGTGAATTGGCAAATCAATGGCGCTCTGTTTTACGTGAAGGGCGTGATCCTATTAAAGAACGTGAGAAACAAAAGCGTGAGGCAATAAGCAATCTTCATTATTTAAAAGATATTGCCTTGGATACTTTTGAAACTCGTAAAGCTGAATTAAAAGGGGATGGGAAAGATGGACATTGGTTTTCGCCTTTACAACTTCATATTCTCCCTAAATTAGGTTGTCTTCCTGTGTCAGAGATTACACAAACAGAAATACGTAATACACTTGCCCCTATCTGGCATACAAAAGCTGGAGCTGCTCGGACAGCATTGATACGTCTCAAACTTTGTCTCAAACATGCTGCTGCATTAGGTTTGGATGTTGATTTACAAGCAACAGAAAAAGCACGCGCTCTTTTAGGAAAACAACGCCATAAAGTCAAAAATTTACCTGCAATGGATTGGAAAGATATACCAGCTTTTTATCAAACACTTTGCGAAGCATCAACCCTAACACAACTGGCTTTGCGTTTGCTTATCCTTACAGGGGTTCGCTCTAACCCTTTACGTCATATTCATAAAGATCAAGTTGAAGGTGATATCTGGACAATCCCTGCTGAAAATATGAAAGGAAAGCGTGATACTACAAAAGAGTTTCGTGTGCCCTTATCATCTGAAGCATTAGACATTTTAAAACAAGCGCGCTCACTTTCTCGCAATGATTTCTTCTTTTCTGCAACCGGTCGCGGTCCCCTTGCTACGAAGTGTATGGCTCAATACATGAGAGACAATAAACTTGAAGCCTGCCCCCATGGATTTCGCTCTAGTTTACGCAATTGGCTCGCTGAAACAACCGATGCCCCCTATGAGGTTGCTGAAACTATTCTAAGTCATACAGTTGGCGGCAAAGTAGAGCGTGCCTATCGTCGCACTGACTATCTAGAACAGCGCCGTGTCTATATGGATAAATGGGCGGCTTATGTCACGGGTCAATCTTAAGATATGGGGTGCATAACCCCATGATCTGTGGATAACTTTAGCTCTCTTTTCTCTCTCATTCTTTCTCAATAAGAGTCATAAATTATCACATAAAAAATTGTATGATAAAATATTGTTTTCTATAAATAAAACATCTTTCTAAATGAACCAAAATGTGGTTAATAAATGGTTATGATGTGTTACCATTTTTTGATAGAAAGGATTTTAGTATGACAGAAAATGATATTCTTTTAACAGACCGTGAAAGTGCAAAATTGCTTCATATGAGTGTCTCAACTTTCCGCCGTCATGTAACCAATGGCTCTCTCCCAAAACCTTTAAAATTTGGCTTTTTATCCCGTTGGTTACAATCGGATCTCTTAAATGTCATCGAGCAAGCAAAACAGCAACGTTAAAGTGACGCGGCATAAAAAAACCTTGTCACGTAAGGACGGACAAGGCTTTCTCAAACTCATCACCTTAGAGAGTGCACAATCCGTCCTATGACACAACGTTATAGGATTTACAATGATGTGTTCTTTTAAGAATGCGCGGGGTATTACTCGTGCCTTGCGTGGAGTTTGGCATGGGTGTTATGGACTTGCTCATTGCCCTGCTCATGATGATAGGCTGCCTAGCTTATCCCTTGCCAATGGACATGATGGGCGTCTTTTACTCTATTGTTATGC
>NZ_JBHIMJ010000048.1:0-3453 GCF_042194035.1 Bartonella sp. OC16QHHD
TTCATCAGAATTTATAAACACTGGTTTATTCACAAATGCCTCCATACAGCCTATTGGCAAAAGTTATTTTCTAAGATATGGGAGATAAATATATGCAAAAAGTGCAAGTGTCAACATAAAAATGTAAAAAGTGCATATTTATGCTAGATATGTTTTTTTAAAAAGTGCACTATCCACAATTTATGGAGATACAAAATGCAAATAGCGGAACAAGATTCTAATCTTTTAAAAGGGTTTTCTCAGAAAGAAAAGGAAACTATAACTTATCTTTTGATTGCCTTAAAAACTCAATATATAAAATCACAGACTTCTTGTTTTCTTCAGAAAGATCACGATAAAAATTCATAAATTCTTGATCAACATCATTGAAGAAATTGGGGGGGGCTCGTTAAAAAACTCAGCTATTTTAACTAATTCCCCAATACTTATGCTTCTTGATTTTCCATTTTTGTAAGGATTAATCATTCTGCTTATAGTGGATTGATGGATTCCCAAGTAGGCGGCTAGTTCTATTTGAGCACCGTGTCCGCGCTCGTCTAATTTTTTTTCTAGCCATTGTTGGATACTTTTTTCAATATTGCTACTCATAATTTAAATATTATCCCTAAAAATACGTAAAATGCAAAAATGTGAAAGGTGCATTTTTTGTTGACATATGTAAAAAGTGCAATTATTTATTGTGCTGTTATGGAGATTACATATGCCTTCGAGATTAATTATAAAATATTTAGGTGGTTTCAAAACTGTAGCAACCATAGTGCAAAGAGATGTGTCATCTGTTTATAGATGGCGTGACATACCAGCAAAACACCAGCAAAAAATTTTAGATTACGCACGTGATCATGGGATAGATTTGCGTCCAGAAGATTTTTTTTATCCCGAGCGCTTGCAGAGATTAATGCAAGAGCAACACCCCCCAATGTCGAAAATTTGCAAGAGCTGCGGTGTTGATCACACCGGAGAAACTTTACAGCATTAAGGAGACAAAGATGGCTGTAGAAAAGAAATATGAGTTCACACGCCAAGGAATAACGCTTTATCCTGATAAGAATAATTCACATGGTATTGTAATGCTTCGTCGCATACGGGCACTGAGAGACTTTGGAAGAGTCAAGAAAGGTGATCTTGGTGGTTTTATAGAGCATGAAGGTAACCTATCACATGAGGGTGATTGTTGGGTAGCTGGTTCGGATAGATCTTTTAGTGATGGGTATGTTTTTGGCAATGCTCGTGTTTTTGGAGATGCCCGTGTTGGTGGCATGGCACGTGTTTTTGGGCGTGCACAAGTATACGGTTGTGCAGATGTTTCTAATTGTGTGTATGTTTATGATTATGCAAAGATTTATGGTAATGCGGAGGTTTATGGTCGTGATACCCATGTTTATGGTAAGGCGCAAATTTATGAGAATGCTTCAGTAAAAGGCAAAGCAGAAGTTTACGGCAATTCTCGCATTTATGGGGATGCTAAGGTTTACAACAAAGCACGTGTCTACGGTCAAGCCAAGGTTTTTGGTAATGCCGAAGTTTTCAATCAATCTAAAGTTTATGACAATGCGTTAGTTCACGGGCATGCCAAGATTAGAGAGAATGCCAAGATTTACGGCAATGCCGATGTTTGTGACTATGAAGATTTTCGCGATAACGACGAAGTTTACATGCGTAAACACGTTTCATATAGCACAAACGAAGCGCATAAGAATGATGATGGTAAGCCTCGTGTAGAGCTTATACCGCCGTTGGCACTGCTTGAAATTGGTAAAGTTTTAGAGTTTGGGGCAAAGAAGTACGGAGCAAACAATTGGCGTAATGGCATGCACTGGAGCAGGTTACACGGTGCTGCTTTACGTCATTTATTAGCATGGTTTGGTGGAGAGCATAAGGATGCTGAGAGTGATTTATCACACTTGGCACATGCGGCTTGTTGCATTCTTTTTTTAATGGAATGCGAAGCACAACAGATTGGTCATGATGACCGCCCTCATAAAAATTAAAGGAGATAAAGATGAGTTCGAATGAGATTTTATGGATAGCAGTGGTTTCAGTTTTGCTCTTAAGCGGAGTGATGTTTCGTATTGCTTTGTATTATCGCGCGCAGGTTAAGGCTCTTTCAGAGGAGATTCAATATCTTATGGCAAGAGTAAAAAAGGTAAATACTGATTTTATATTAGGGAATAGAAATATGATTTATGAATGTGATGCGGATATAGGAAAGTCTGCAGCAGAAATTAAACAACTGAAGCAAGAGATTGAAGAACTAAAACAAAGTATAGATGCGTATCGAGAAGAGTTTACACGGAAAAGTGAAAAGATACGGACACTAAAAGCAGATGTTCAATCACGTGATACGGAAATTAAAGAACTTAAACAAAGATTGAAGAACGTGACAAGGAAATTAAACAACTGAAGCAAGAGCTTAAGCAGCGTGATGAAGCAGTAAAAGCGCCGCTTCATAAGAATAAGAAGAGTAAGAAGAAGGGTAAGTGAGGAGATAGAGATGAGTTTAGTAGCAACAGTTCTTTCTATAACTACCAATCTATATTTGCTTTATGAGGTTTATCACTATTTTAAACAGGCAGGAGAGCTTAGGGATGAGATAATTAAACAAAAAAGAATAATATGGGATCTAGAGGATAAACTTAGGAAGAATGAGGGGATAAGAAATAGGTCCAAAAAGAAGCTTTAATTGTTTTATTTTTGGTTCTATTCATCATTACAATAGGAACCAAGATAAAAATTAGCTTTGAGTGTTTTGGTTGGATAATTTGGAGAAGTATGTTCTACAATGACATTTATAGGCTGTATTTTAGATGGATTGCACATTGCAAAAATGAGTAAAAATGTCAGTTCACTTTCACCCTTGATACTAAATAGATCACACCACTCATTTTGGATTGGGTTTAGTTCAGGAGTTATCAAGTTGACGTGTTTTTCTTGCGTTTTAATGAAGATGTCTTCTGTTTGTTTGTGCAATTCTAAGTTGGATTTAAGATATGAAACATGAACAAATTCAAAGGAGCTCTTTTTATCTATCCATATATGATTCAATCTAATCATCTGTTTTGTAGGATTATAGAAAGTTACTTGTAAATGAACCAGCGGTTTTGTGATTACCCTGAGAACGCTTTTTTTTGATGGGATAACACTATGATATTTTGGTTGGGAAATATGTCTCAGTTCCAATTTGGAGCCTAGTCTTCGTTCTTCTTGCTCTTTGTACTTAGTATAAACTGAAAAAATTGTGCGGACAAGATTAAGAAGCATTTACTCTCCTATTCCGGAAATAATTACTGCTGAGTGCTTTTATAAAACACGTTTTGTATGGAGTGGTGTGGTGAATAGCACGATTCTTTGTTTTGATCTAGGTACGAAGATGGGGTGGGCGATACGTGGTGCAAGTGGTGACATGTTCAGTGGTACCGTGAATTTTCAATCGCGCCGTTTTGAAGGCGGTGG
>NZ_JBHIMJ010000092.1:0-1350 GCF_042194035.1 Bartonella sp. OC16QHHD
GGTGGCGGAACTAAGTATGAGGAAGGCAAATGGACGAAACCTGATTTCAAAGTTGCACAATTTGATGCTGATGGCACAGAAAATGACGAGAAGACTTATCACAATGTTGCTGCTGCTTTTGAAGGTGTTAACAGTACTTTCACTACTCTGAATGAAGAGATTGGGGATGTAAGAGACAGTATCCTTGTTAAGCAAGAAGAAGAGGTGACGTCAAGTCGTAGTCTTCGTGCAGGGGGATCGGGTGTTATCACTATAGGTAAGGCAGCAGGCGGTACGGAAGTAAGTATTCTCAACAATGAAAATGCAACGCGGAAACTTTCCGGAGTGAGTGCTGGAACACTCTCAGAAAGCTCAACGGATGCGGTGAATGGCTCGCAGCTTTTTACAACCAATAAAAATGTTACTAAGGTTGCTGAGCATACAGCAAAATATTTTGGCGGAGGCGCCAAGTATGAGAGTGAAGAGTGGACAGATCCAAGTTTCAAGGTTAAGACCGTTAAGGAAGATGGTAGTGATGTTGAAGAGCAGAGCTATGCAAGTGTTGCGGAAGCCTTTGAGGGTGTAGGTAATTCTTTCCAGAACATTCATAAAGAGATTACACAAAGCAATACGGCGGTTACTGAAAACATTAAGCAGAATGCGTTGATGTGGGGTGAGAAAGAGGGAGCTTTTGTAGCCTTGCATGGAGAAGAAAATAGCAAAAGCAACAGCAAGATTAAGTATCTTGCGAATGGAGATATTTCTAAAGACTCAAATGATGCGGTGAATGGCTCACAACTCTATTCTATGAATAAAACGGTTGCGACCTATTTCGGTGGAGGAGCTGGATATAATGAGAATGGTGAATGGACCGCTCCCACTTTCAAGGTTAAGACTGTTAAGGAAGATGGCAAGGATGAAGAGAAGAGCTATGATAATGTTGCGGATGCGTTAGCAGGAGTAGGGACGTCTTTCACGAATATTCACNAACAAGGAGATTAACAAAGTCGTAGGCGATAGCTTAGTTAAACAAGATGAAAAGACGCATGTTATTAGCATTGGAGGTGAAAAAGGCGGTACAAGCATCAATATTGCAAACACTGATGGTACGAAACGTACTCTTTCCGGAGTGCATGATGGAACGGTTTCGGAAACCTCAAGTGATGCGGTGAATGGTTCACAGCTTTATTCCATGAATAAAACGGTTGCGACCTATTTCGGTGGAGGAGCCGGCTATAATGATAAGGGAGAGTGGAGTGCCCCAAGTTTCAAGGTTACCGCAATCAAAGAAGATGGAAAAGATGAAGAGAAGAGCTATGATAATGTTGCGGATGCGTTAGCAGGAGTAGGGACGTCTTTCACGAATATTCA